>JAAEPH010000139.1 GCA_024232855.1 Gammaproteobacteria bacterium | reverse complement strand
GATGATAATGATGAGGCATATGATTTTGCCTCCGAGTTGCGACAAGCCTGCGCGCGACCCAACATCCGATACGAATTGAATGTCTTTGTCCTCACTCACCCCGACAAGGATCATCTCGGCGGATCAGATAAACTGTTCCATCTGGAATCACCGAGCAAATATCAGGGAAGCCAGAAATCGCCACTGATCTTATTGCGCGAAATATGGGTGAGCCCATATGCCATTGATATCGCCTATCCAACCGATACCTCGAAGGCACTGATTGACGAGATCAAGCGTCGGAATCGTTTGAAAGGCACCCCTGAGGGTGAGCTCGATGGAAATCGCATTAAGGTCCTGTCGACCGACGGAACCGAACTGCGGGGATCGGTTGGTTCGAAGCTGGAATGGCGCTTGCTTGCACCATCCGACCAGGAAGCGGATATTCCGGTGCCCGAAGACGCAGACCGACCTTCATGCAACGATAGCAGCCTGGTCATACAGTGGACAATCAGTGAAGGATCGGCGCAAACTCGTCTAATAATAGCTGGCGATGCCGGCGTTGGCGTATGGGAGCGGATTTGGCGGGATTGGCGTCAATATCCCGACCAGTTAGGCTGGCAGGTACTTTTGGCGTCGCATCACTGTTCCAGAAGTTCGATGGCGCGTAAAAATGAAGACTCGGAAGAATATGAATACTCTTCTGAGGCACTCGCGGCCCTGGGTCAAGTTATCGGAGACGGCTTTGTGGTTTCGAGTTCGAAGGCAGTTAAACGTGATGACGACAATCCGCCGAGCTGGGATGCCAAGCAGCGATATCTCGATATTTTGCGAAATGCAAATCCTAACAACGTCGATCGCCGATTTCTGAATCCTGAGACTCACAACAACGGTAAACCGGCACCTGTCGTTTTTGAACTCACAGAGTTTGGCTTGCGGCGTAAAGTCCCCGAAAAAGTAGCAAAATCGGCTGCTGCTGTGACACTGGGAGCGACTCGGCCCAGTACCTATGGCTGAGTCGGGCTCGGAAATTACACTCTGGTCAGCCGCACCGGCCACACGACCACTTCCTCGTGCGAGGTGGTCGTTGTTGCTTCGTCAGGAGTACGCTTTAATCGTCACCGCAGATGGTGTGTTACCCGAATCTGTTTCAGTTTACGAACACAAACCCGAAAACGGCCAGGAAAGGTGTGTCATTACCTTTTCCGTTGAACGCGGGGATCCAGCCGATACCAAAGAGCCGCGTATTCAGCCCGTCGAGCCCATTGCGTTGGTGTACGCAAAAAATCAAGTTGGAAAAGCGGCCCCTTGGATCTATTCGGAGCGAGTTGATTTTCCTCGTGACTTACCCCATTCAAATCCGGTCAATGCGTCATGTCCCGCCTCCCCCTGTATCGCTCGCGAAGGCACACAAGCCATCTATGATCGATCTGGCGTTAAATTGGTTATCGGTGAGCTGGTGTCATGGTTGACCGATGCCGCTGCCGGAACGCTGGAGCGAGATGGTTGGGAACCCGTTCCCGTTTTGAGTTCGTTCGAGCTATGTGCGGACCTGACATGGCTGCAGCAACAAGCTTACACGCATGGACGACGCTCAGTTAACCGATTTCAGGGTCTGGGTCACCTTATTTTCGTTGAAAGGGATAAGCGCCTGGCCAATTTATATGCCGAAATATCATCCGAGATCAAATCCGTTGCAGACATCGGTAAGCACAGTCCGCACTTCGAAGAGATCCCAAGTCAAGATGAAATCATAGCGCGTATCGACATACCCTGGTATTTCGCCGCGGGTCGTAGCGATCAACCGTCGACCGATCGATTGTCGATCCTGATGGACAGCCCGGAGGCACTCCTTGAAATCTCCAAATCAGCGCGTTGCAACGCGGCAGTCGCTCAAATCCTAAATGAGCTCATTCCCAATCTTAAAGGAAATCGATATCGATATGCCTGTGTAATTGTCGGAATTTGGCGGCCCGAACCGCTCATTCCTGATATCCCCGGCTTGGCTGACAGTTTTGCCAGGCACTGTGAATTAAAGGCCTGCTGCTTGCGCCTCGCAGAAAAACAAGGCGAGATTTCGGTGGATCAGGTATATCCCCTGGGTTTGCTGTCAGCTCCGACGCGTCAATTGATGGCCAACATGAGTGGTCTTGAGGCCGAGCCATTGCCGGGTGCACTCATCGGTTGCGGAGCGCTCGGATCAAAGCTAGTCGAATTTCTCACACGCGAAGGCCTTGCGAAAATAACAATCATGGACCCGGAGACCCTGGCACCCCATAACCTAGCGCGCCATTCGCTATCTAAAAATTCAATCGGTCTTTCAAAAGCGAAAGAACTTAAGCGACGATTGGAAAGCATTGTGGGTAGTCACGACCAGTTCTCCTGCCGGGCGCGTCAGACTCGTGTCGATAGCCTGGATAAAAAGTCGTTCGAAGACGAAATCGGTAAATCACCTCGCTGGATTATTGATGCGACCGCAGATTTGCGAGCCGTCAATTATCTGGATCGATTACACCAAAATCGGCCGGTTATGCGAGCTGAGATTGCCAATCAAGGCCGACTTGGATTGTTGTCGGTAGAAGGCAGCGAACGTAATCCTCGCCTTGGAGATCTTGTACCGATGCTCTATATCTCGGCATTGAATTGGCCGGAGATTTCAGCTTGGTTGCAACAGGAATCCACTTCATCTGCGATGTCGATCGGCATGGGTTGCACTTCTGCCAGCATGCTGGCAAGTGATAGCTTGATTGCGTTGCATGCCTCGGCCTTTATGCCTGCAATTAATGTCAGAATTACAGGGGCTGCGGAGAAGAATGGCGGATTTGGGATCAATCTTGTTGATGAGCATTGGCAACCGACCGGTTGGACCTGGCTTGAGGTACCGCCCTTTGAAATCTTTCCGATAGAGCCTACGGAGCCCGTGCCGGAGCCCTGGGAAATGAGAATTCATCCTGAGGTTTTGAAGCGTATTAAAAATGAAGCGGATTCGGCTCAACCTCGAGAAACGGGCGGATTTTTGTACGGCACCTACAGCGTTCAATCGAGATCGTTTACGGTGGTCGAGGCCATCGAGGTAGCACCACAGAAAGCGTCTGCGACATCACTGGTGCTACCACCGGCCGGTAATTCAGCTGCGGAAAAGCGGATTTTGGCGTGCTGTGGCACGACGATTAAATGCCTTGGAACCTGGCACAGCCACGGCAGTGGTGATGCTACTTGGTCAGTTCGGGATCAAGCACAGGCCGCAAAATTCGCAAAAATGAACCAAATGACGCCTCAACCCACCGTTATGATGATTGTGGCACCCAAAAAGCATCGGGGTTACCTCATTCTACCTGAGGGCATGTAGCGCCTAGAGCAAACGTAACGCGTCGCAATATTGATCAATCATTATGTGAACCATATGGAAAATCTAAAAGACAAATATAAGTCATTTTTACTCATCTTCGCTATTGCGAATATTGCAGTATTTTGGGTGATTATCGTTTCCGGTCGTGACATTTCGTCTGTACCCGACTTGATAAGTGTTTTATTAAGTGAAGATGGGTTGTTTATGCTCTTCGCCCCATTGATATCATTGGTATTGAATGGCCTAATGTCTGTTAAAACAAAGGCACAGATTATATTCTGGCGATACAAGCATCCATTACCCGGATGCTTTGCATTTACCAAATTCGTCTCGAAGGATTCCAGAATTGATGCCGGCAAGTTAAAAGCAAAATGGGGCGAATTGCCCACAGATCCGGATGAACAAAATCGATTGTGGTACAGCATCTATAAGTCAATCGAGTATGACACTCGAATTTTGTCAGCCCACAAAGACTGGTTGTTTTCGAGGGATGTGTCAGCTTATGCCATCTTATTCCAAATAGTTTTCGGAATTGCTTTATTTTTCTTTTCTGGGGAGCTAGAAACAAAAATTTACTACGGAATTTTTTTGGCAATTCAATATTTAGTTGCTGTGATAGTTGCTAGGACTTACGGAGAAAGATTCGTAACTAATGTTTTGGCAAATGGAGTTTGAAATTTGAAACGAAGGGATAAGACATAGCTAGATTTGGTACTGACAAATTAACTTTTCCTAACCGAAAAAGTTCTCACCTACTAAGGCAATCTACGCTTCTGCACATTTCCAAGACGCAAAACCCTACTGCCTAAGTAGGCGGTAATTCTTTGCGGATAATAGATGGCGACCCAAATTGAACAGATTGTATACAGCCGAATGAATATCTAGAAGTCACTGAGCTTGCACAGTCGTTTTAAAATTTCTCATACGCCGCTCTCGAATCCTAAGCCTGCTAGTCAATATAACTGATACACAACCTGATACACATTCGTCCAAACATGCGATAGATTGCATTTTTAACCGCATATCAATCAGATACTTAGCGTTTTCGACAAAATAGTCGCTACTCAGAGCATAGCCACCAAATATACGAGGTATTGAGTAAAAGCGAACTCGTCATTTTCGTTTTGAGACTTTAGGCAGAAGCTTGACTAGAACCTTGCTCTTCATCAAATACTGAGACGATATATGAAAGATATTCTGCTCCTATCTCTTTGAAACTTAAGGCTTTTAAGCTCAGTTCGTTGCGAACTCGAGATAGGAGCAGACTGTATGGCGGAGAGAGAGGGATTCGAACCCTCGATACGCTATTAACGTATACTCCCTTAGCAGGGGAGCGCTTTCGACCACTCAGCCATCTCTCCGAATGTGCGTATAAATCACCGCGCAACGACCTCAATCACAAGGTCATTGCGGGGTAAAGCTATGTAATAAGACGAGAAAATCCGCCTTGATTGCCGCGCTCTAGGCTTCGGCTGTACTTCCCAACGATTCCTGCTCCTGCTCCTGCTCCTGCTCCTGCTCCTGCTCCTGCTACTGCTCCTGCTCCTGCTCTTGCTCGGCCTTGATACGTTCGTAAATTTCTTCACGATGTACCGCCACTTCACGCGGGGCGTTTACCCCTATCCTTACCTGGTTCCCCTTGACGCCGAGAACGGTAACAGTCACTTCGTCACCGATCATCAAGGTTTCCCCAACTCGCCGTGTTAAAATCAGCATATCCTTTCTCTCCCAATGAATATCACAGTAATCTATCCTGTCTCCACAGGACAATGCTTTTAATTCTTATTGGTATTATTCTCCACTAACCGCTGCCAATCTTACCTCATCTGGCTTCGGCTAGGCTAGTTCAATGTTTACGATTCCGTCTTCAGGTCGAAACCTTCGTGCAGTGCGCGCACGCCGAGTTCGAGATATTTCTCGTCGACGACGACCGAAACCTTAATTTCAGACGTCGAAATCATCAGAATATTGATGCCCTCGTTGGCCAGCACTTCGAACATTCGGCTCGCGATTCCGGCGTGCGAGCGCATGCCGACGCCGACGATAGAAATCTTGACGATTTTGTTGTTCCCCGATAGTTCCCGCGCGTTCAGCTGCGCCGCGGTTTTCTCGAGCGACTTAAGCGCCGTATCGAAATCGTTGCGATGCACGGTAAAGGTAAAGTCGGTAGTGCCGTCGGCACTGACGTTCTGCAGGATCATATCGACTTCGATGTTCGCGTCCGAAATCGGGCCCAGGATCTGGTAGGCAACACCCGGTGTATCGGAAACACCATTAATGGTCAACTGAGCTTCGTCGCGATTAAACGCGATACCTGAAATAAGGGCCTGTTCCATAGATTTATCCGCACCGTATTCTGAAGTTATCAAGGTACCGTCGCCTTCTTCAAATGAAGAAAGCACCCGCAACGGCACTTTATATTTTTGCGCAAACTCGACCGCGCGAATCTGCAACACTTTCGATCCGAGGCTCGCCATTTCCAGCATTTCCTCGAAAGTAATGACGTCCAGGCGGCGCGCCTCCGGTTCGACCCGAGGGTCAGTCGTGTAGACACCATCGACATCGGTAAAAATCTGGCACTCATCGGCTCGAAGGGCCGCCGCCAGTGCAACCCCGGTTGTGTCCGAGCCGCCGCGGCCGAGCGTGGTGATATTGTCCTGCTCGTCGACACCCTGGAAGCCGGCGACCACTACGATACGCCCGTCTTGCAGGTCATCGGTGATCCTGACGTGGTCGATCGACTTGATACGCGCCTTGTTATGGGCGCTATCGGTAGTAATCTTGGCCTGCCCGCCGGTATAGGAACGCGCAGCATAGCCACGCTTTTCCAACGCCATCGCCAACAGTGCAATCGTGACCTGCTCACCCGTGGTCAGCAGCACGTCGAGCTCACGACCGCCCGCCTGCGAATCGACCTGTTTTGCCAGGTCAACCAGGCGATTGGTTTCACCGCTCATGGCGGATACCACCACGACCATATCGTGACCGGCATCCTTGTAGGAGATGACCTTGTCGGCAACCGCCTCGATGCGCTCGACCGAGCCAACCGAGGTTCCGCCAAATTTTTGTACCAGTAACGACATCAGGTTTTTTCGACTATATTTCTGCGACTAAAAAAGCGAGCGCGGATTATATGGAATATCGACCAAATTGTATAACCCTATTCGCGTTCCTGTATTCGTAATCAAGGCGTTTCACGAATACAATGCAACATCCTCCCGCAACGAGCCCTGGCCACCATGTTCTCCCTGCTTCAGTTCGATGGCCTGGTCCTGTTGGCAGCGCTCTGCGTGATGCTGTTCGCGGGACTGGTACACGGCACGCTGGGCCTCGGCTTTCCGATGGTGGCGACGCCGATACTGGCGACCATGATGGACGTGCGCAGCGCCATCCTGGTCACACTGTTACCGACCATGGCGGTCAACCTTGTCAGCATCTTCAACAGTCGGGCGTCGCTGGCCAGTACCAGGCCATTTGTTCCCCTGGTGCTGTTTACCCTGGCCGGGTCTGTCGCGGGCGCCGCGGTGCTTGCGATCACCGACCCGGCGCCGTTTCGGATCGTGCTTGCCAGCCTGATCCTGCTGTACCTGTGGAACGGTTTGCGTATTTCGCGGCAGTGGCTGGAGCACAATTCCTGGCTGGCAATGGCCGGCTTCGGCATCGTGGCCGGCCTTTCCGGCGGCACCACCAACGTCATGGTGGCGGTGCTGATCATCTATTTCCTGTCGCTGGATACGGCGCGCGCCACCATGGTGCCGACGCTGAACGCCTGTTTCCTCTCCGGCAAGGTTTCGCAGATCCTGGTGCTGGCCATCGCCGGCCTGGTCGGCATGAACCTGATTATCGAAACGGTGCCGCTGGCCCTGGCCGCCGTGGCGGCACTACTGATCGGGCAACGCCTGCGCGAAAGTATCGAGGTCAGGACTTACCAGGCCATACTGCGCAAGCTTCTGTTGCTGCTGGCGATAATCCTGATTTACCAGTTCCTCAACGAATCCGGGGTAATCGGCCGGTTCGCCGACAGTTCAGGCTAGCCCGGAGAGGTTCTCGCGGAGGCGCAGGGGCGCGGAGAGCCGCAGTGAGGTACGGGGTGATCGAAAACTGGACAGTGGTACCGAGATACCCATTCCACAAAATACCCTCCGCTTTCCTCTATGTCTCCGCGCCTCTGCGAGAACCTTTTAAGGAGTATTGCGGTCGGTTGATGAAATTACCGATGCCGGGGTTATGTGCAGGCTAGAGTTGGGATTTGACCCAGGGCAGAACCGATTCGAGCGCGGCCGCGAGATTTTCCGGCTGATTACCACCGGCCTGGGCCATGTCGGGCCGGCCGCCGCCGCGTCCACCGCATTGTTCTGCTACATGGTTGGCGAGATCGCCGGCGCGAATGCGCTCCGACTCCGTGCGGGTGACCCCGGCAATTATCGACACCTTGCCGCCTTCGCTGCTGGCCAGCACAACCGCGGCCGCGCCGAGCTTGTTCTTGAGCTGATCTACCGTTTCACGCAGCGTTTTCACGTTGGCGCCGTCGAGTTTCGCCGCCAACACCTTGACGCCGCCGATGTCCCGTGCCTGTCCGGCAAGATCACCGCCGGTTTGCGAGGCGAGCTTCGATTTCAGCGCCTCGATTTGCTTTTCGAGACTACGGTTATTCGTCTGCAGTTGCTCAATTCGAGGCAGCAGGTCTTCACGTTTGGTCTTCAGTTTTTGCGCGGCGCTGTCGAGCGTGCTTTCACTGTCGATGAAACGTTTTACCGCGGCCTCGCCGGTAACCGCCTCGATGCGGCGCACGCCCGAAGCAATCCCACTTTCATAGACAATCTTGAAAAGCCCGATGTCGCCGGCGCGCGGGACGTGGGTGCCGCCGCAGAGTTCGATCGAGTCGGAGCCGATCCTGAGCACGCGCACGATATCTCCGTATTTTTCCCCGAACAGCGCCATCGCTCCTGATTTGCGCGCGCCCTCCATATCCGTCAACTCGGCCCGGGTCTTCAGGTTTCCGCGGATCTGGTTGTTCACCAGTGTTTCGATCCTGCTGATTTCATCCGCGTCGAGCGGCTGGTAATGCGAAAAGTCGAAGCGCAATTTCTCGTCATCCACCAACGACCCTTTCTGCTGCACATGCTCGCCGAGCACCTGCCGCAGCGCCGCGTGCATCAGGTGCGTCGCCGAATGATTGAGCATGACCGCACGGCGATAGTCATCGTCGATGCGGGTGTTTACCTTGTCGCCGGTACTCAGTTCGCCACCCAGCAAGCGGCCGACATGCAGATAAACGTCGTTCTGTTTCTGCGTATCTTCAACCTCGAAACGGGTATCGTCACCGATCGTTATACTGCCGATGTCGCCGACCTGACCACCGGACTCGGCATAAAACGGCGTGCGATCCAGGATGACGATGGCGCGATCGCCGTTTTCGAGTTGGTCGATGACCGCATCGTTTTGCAATATCGCAATTACGCTGGCGTCGGCCCGCGACTTTTCATAACCGAGGAATTCGCTGGCCGGGTAGGCATCGAGCTTGAAATCCTCACCGACCGCGCTGAACTGGCTCGACGCACGCGCGCGCGAACGTTGCGCTTCCATTTCGACGTCGAAGCCGTCGAGATCGACCACCAGATCCCTTTCACGCGCGACATCAGCCGTCAGATCGACCGGGAATCCATAGGTGTCATAAAGCTTGAACGCGGTTCCGCCATCGATGGTATCTCCCTCGATCCGCGAAATCGCATCTTCGAGGATGCGCATCCCCTGCTCCAGCGTTTCGGCAAAACGCTGCTCTTCTTTTTGCAACACGCGCTCGACGTGTCCGCGATGCTTGCGTAACTCGGGGTAAGCGTCGCCCATTTCACGATCCAGCGTATCCACCAGCTTGTAGAAAAAGGGTTGCGTGCAACCCAGCTGGTGACCGTGGCGCGCGGCGCGTCGAATGATTCGGCGCAACACGTAACCGCGCCCTTCGTTCGACGGCAGTACCCCGTCTACCACCAGGAAGGCGCAGGAACGAATGTGGTCGGCAATGACGCGCAGCGACTTGTTTTCCAGATCGGCAGTCGCCGTGAGTTGTGCAGCCGAGGAAATCAATGACTGGAACAGGTCGATGTCGTAATTGTTATGGACCTGCTGCAAAATCGCGGCCAGTCGCTCCAGCCCCATACCGGTATCAACCGAAGGTCTCGGCAGTGGCTCCATGTTGCCGCTCGCATCGCGATTGAATTGCATGAAAACGAGGTTCCAGATTTCGATATAGCGGTCGCCATCCTCTTCCGGCGTACCCGGCGGCCCACCCTCGATTTCGGGACCATGATCGTAGAAGATTTCACTACAGGGACCACAGGGACCGGTATCGCCCATCGACCAGAAATTATCCGAGGTGGCGATGCGGGTAAATTTCCGCGCATCCACCTTGATATCATTCAACCAGATATCGGCGGCTTCATCGTCATCGGCATAGACGGTGACCCAGAGTTTGTCCGCGGGCAGGCCGATAACATTGGTGAGGAAATCCCAGGCGTAGCGAATGGCATCCTTTTTGAAATACTCGCCGAAACTGAAATTGCCGAGCATTTCGAAAAAAGTATGATGGCGCGCGGTATAACCGACATTTTCCAGGTCATTGTGCTTGCCGCCGGCACGCACGCAGCGCTGCGACGTCGTCGCGCGCGTATAACTGCGCATGTCGCTGCCGAGAAAAACGTCCTTGAACTGCACCATGCCGGAATTAACGAACAACAGTGTCGGATCATTCGCGGGCACGAGCGGGCTCGACGGCACAATGGTATGCCCATGCGTCTCGAAATACTTGAGGAAGGTTTCCCTTAGCTCGGCACTAGTCGTCATTTTACAATTGCCCATCCCTTAACCGATGACATTAACCGATGACGCCCGGGACCGTCCGGGCGCACTGGCAGTCTGTCACACTCGGCGCGATTTACTAATAGTGAATTCCGAAAAGTGAAGTCCGACAGACATTTAGCGAAATAATCGCATGACTGACTCGGGAGAAAAACCCCTATTTTGCAAAAAACGCGCTTGCTTCATGCGCGCGCCGTTGTCCGCGGGTAGCGTTTCACCGAATTTTCGCACCCGCTGCTGGCGCATCATACGCTCCCACTCGTCGGTCAGCGGTTCGAGGAAGCTGTCCACGAGCAGGGCGCTAATCCCTTTCTGGCGCAGTTCGTAGCGAATCTTGAGCGGCCCGATACCGGTGTTGAAACGATGATTGACGTAAGATTCGGTAAAGCGTTCATCAGACTGCAACCGCTCATCCTTGAGTTGCTGCAGCAGGGTTTCGAGCGCGGCGCCGTCATAGTCGCGCGCCCCCAGCTTTTGTCGCAACTCTTGTTCCGAATGCTCACGCCGCGCCAGAAAATCCAGCGCGATCTTGCGCAAACTCCGATCTTTCTTGCCTGCACTCATATCGACCCCCTGGTTGAAATCAAGCCTGTTTCAGAAGTTCTCGCGGAGGCGCAGGGGCGCCGAGATCGCAAAGAATATGAAGGCATTCCCCGTGCTCATTTGTATTTCCCGTTCGCCTGTCACATCCTTCATCTTCCTCCGCGCTCTCTGCGACCTTTGCGCCTCTGCGAGAACCTTTTCTGGACATTAAAAAAGCCCTCGAAGGGGTTAGCTTCGAGGGCAATCCAGTTCGCAACATAAAGGTGGAGGGATAGGTAGGCTAGGGACTTTCCACCAATGCGGGTTCGACTTCCGGGTTGGAGTCGGTTGCTTCACTGTCACTCGCTGCTTTCGCTTTCGGTTTGGGTTTGGGTAATAACTCGACGCGCAAACGCTGGTCGATTTCATCGGCCATCTCGGTATGCTCCTTTAAAAACTGGCGGACGTTATCCTTGCCCTGGCCGATTCGTTCCTCATTGTAGCTGTACCAGGCGCCGGCTTTTTCGATCATGCCGTGCTTGACGCCAAGATCGATGAGTTCGCCTTCACGCGATGAACCCTCGCCGTACAGGATTTCAAATTCACACTGCTTGAAGGGCGGCGCTACCTTGTTCTTGACGACCTTGACGCGGGTGTCGTTGCCGATGACTTCATCGCCTCGCTTGATCGCCCCTATGCGCCGAATGTCGAGGCGCACGGAGGCATAGAACTTTAGTGCGTTGCCGCCGGTCGTGGTTTCCGGGTTACCGAACATAACGCCGATTTTCATGCGAATCTGGTTGATGAATATCACCATCGTGTTGGAGCGCTTGATATTGCCGGTAAGCTTACGCAAGGCCTGCGACATCAGGCGCGCCTGCAGGCCCATATGCGAATCGCCCATATCACCCTCGATGTCCGCCTTCGGTGTCAGCGCCGCGACCGAGTCGACAACGACCACGTCGACCGCGCCCGAGCGTACCAGCATATCGGTGATTTCGAGGGCCTGCTCGCCGGTGTCGGGTTGCGATACCAGCAAGTCGTCTATATCGACGCCAAGCTTGTCGGCATAGCTCGGATCGAGCGCGTGCTCGGCGTCGACGAAGGCGGCGGCGCCACCACTTTTCTGACATTCGGCAATCACCTGCAGGGCCAGCGTGGTCTTGCCCGAAGACTCGGGTCCATAAACCTCGACAACGCGGCCGCGCGGTAAGCCACCGACACCGAGCGCAATATCCAGCGACAGCGACCCGGTTGAAATCACGCCTATGGTCGTATCGACCCCGGAATCACCAAGCCGCATGACCGACCCCTTGCCAAACTGCTTTTCTATTTGCCCCAGGGCTGCCGCGAGCGCCTTTTGCTTGTTGTCGTCCATTTGTCACCTACCTATACTTTGAGTTGTCGAATTATCACACAGCCGAACGAGAACATAAAGAGAACTTTTGAATTTGTTCCGATTTCCATCTCGGTTCGGTTGTTAGCCTGGCGCCCATTATGCCGTCCTGGTAGCTCACAGCGTGAGCCACATAAGAAATTTTCGGAAATCTCCGAATTTTTATAAGAGTTGAACCCGAACCCCGGCGGCGATAGGCTTTACCCCATTCGCCAGGATTCACCCGATCGACAACATGAACAACTCTAGCCGACCCGACCTTTCCGAGCGCAGCATCCTGCTGCTTGACGGCTGCGTGCTCGCGTTCGCGGTACTGGTAATGGCCTGGCCCGGGCTGCCGGCGCCGGGATCGGCATCGGGCCAGTTGTGCGCGGCGCTGGGCGCATTGTTATTACTTGCCCCATTCGTCTTCGTCATGATGAAGCGCTCCGGTCTCGCCGAAAATCCACCGGCGTGGTTTATCGTCCACGTAATCGCGACCTCGCTCGGCAGCGGCCTGGTCTTCATCCACGCGGCGAGCGGAGACTGGCTGACGCCGCCCGGGCTGGTGCTGGCCTTACTGTTGTTCCTGCTGGTCCAGGGCAGCCTGATTCGCGTCGTGCTTTCACGCGGCTTCAGCCTGCTGTTTGCACGCAGCAGCGCGGCACATGGATTTACGGCGCCGCCCGGGCTCGACAGGAAAGCGCTGCAACAGGTGATCGACGACAAGGTCGATCTGCTCAAACGCCTCGATTCAAACGCCGACGAAGCCCTGTTCTCGCCGGCGCTGAAGCACTGGCTGCGCCAGCCGTTGAGCAGCCTCAGGTATCACAGACTGGCCGAGCGCGAAGCCAGGCTGGTGGGCGCGCGCGCCGGGGCCGGCGCGGTACTCGCCTGGTCGCGGCGCATCCACATGCTGGCCGCGCTGGCATTCTACCTGGGACTGATTGCGCATATCATCGTAGTCCTGTTCTTCGCCGGCTACGCCGCCCGGGGCGGTGACATCGAATGGTGGCATATCACCGCCTGGGGTGGCTGAGACATGACCCACTCATCTACCCAGTTGGCACTGATGATCGATCTCGAACGTTGCACCGGCTGCAAGAGTTGCGAAGCCGCCTGCAAACAAACCAACGCGCTTGGCCCCAACAGTTACCGCAACCGCGTCATGTGGTTCGATGAACAGGAGGCGGGCAGCTCGCATCCTCCCCAGGCACGGCTCGATTTCCTCACCGTCACCTGCCAGCAGTGCGAACGTCCGGCCTGCCTGCGCGCCTGCCCGGTGTACCCCAAGGCGATTTCCAGGGATCCGGTCAGCGGCGTGGTGGCAATCAACGAGAGTCGTTGCACCGGTTGCGGCGAATGCGCGCTCTCCTGCCCTTACGGCGCCATCGGCTACAACGCCGAACAACACCACGCCGTCAAATGCGATTTATGCGCCGAGCGCCGCGGGCGCGACCTGGGCCCGGCCTGCGCCTTCGTCTGCCCGACCCGCGCGATCACCTTTGATAATCGCGCAGCGCTGCTGCAGCAGGCCGAATCAGACAGGCGCGAAATTCTAGATACCGATCATTTTCTGCAAAATCCGGCCACCATTTACCTCAGGCGGCCAAGGGACGACGGCCGGCCACAGGCCGATATGCCGCCGGAAACGACCCCCGCGCTGATGCGTGATCACCGGGTCAGGAAAAACCTGACCGCAAAAGAGGCGCGCGGCTCGTATAAAAAATCCGAAAAAATCGAACAGGGTCGCCAACCCGAGCGTATTGTCCCGGGCGGCTGCAATATCTGCTTCAACGGTTGCCCGATCAAGTACCATCTGCGCGGCGACAAGGTCGTTAACATTTACGGCAACGACGAAGACCCGGTGTTCCAGGGGCGCATCTGCCCCAAATCGCAAATGACCCTGCAGATGTATAACAATCCGCACCGCCTGCTGCGGCCGTTGAAACGTGTCGGCAAACGCGGCGGCGATAATTTCATCGCCATCAGCTGGGACCAGGCACTCGATGATATCGCTGAAAAACTGGGCCGGGTACGCCATCAATACGGCAGCGAATCGCTCGCAATCCAGTCGGGTTCGCGCACCGGCGTGCTCAATGTTATCGGCATAATTCCGCTATTCGCGGGTCTCTGGGGCACCGGTAACGTGGCGACAACCGAACCCTATTGCAGCCTGGGCAGAAGCATGGCGATGAACCTGACCCAGGGCAGCGGCATCATGCCCAACACCTATACCGAGGAAGACATCGGCCAGGCCGAAGTCTATGTCTACATCGGTGACAACCAGGCGGAAACCCGGCCGGTCAACTTCGGCATGGTCAATAACTGGCGCATAAAACACCAGGCGACCATGATCGTGGTCGACCCCCGCCTTAGCGCCACCGCCAGCAAGGCGGATCAGTGGCTGCCGATTCGCTCGGGCGCCGACATGGCGCTGGGCCTCGGGATCATTCACTATTTATTTGAACAGGATTTGTTCGATCGAAAATTCTGCGAGCAATGGATTGCCGGCTGGCAGGATTGGCGTGATTTTGTAGGGCAAAAGAAGTACAGCCTCGAGTGGGCCGCGGCGATGACAGACCTTCCAGCCAGTCAAATCGAGGACCTGGCTAAAACCATCGCCGGCGCCGATGGTTGCATGATTTTTTCGAGTCGTGGCGTCAACCAGCATACCAACTCGACGCAGACCAACCGGGTATTCATGTTCATAGCGGCGATGACCGGCAACTGGGGGCGTCACGGTGGCGGATTTCTCAACGTTTCCTCCGAAGTGACCTGGATGCCGCCGCGCATTCCCGACGCGCGCAAGCCTGAAACCCGCGCGGCGATCAGTAAAAGCCCTTCCGCCTGGATCGACGCAATGCAGGGTGACGGGGCCTACTCGATCAAGGCGCTGATTACCAGCAATAACCCGTTGATGCACTGGCCGGATCAGAACAGGGTTCGCGAGGCGGTCGAAGAGCTCGATCTGATGGTACACCTGGAGTTATTCAAGAACACCACCTCGCGCTACGCGGACTACGTGCTGCCGATGGCGAGCGGCATCGAAAAAGGCGGCATCACGCGCTTCGCCGAAGACCGCCGGATCGTCTGGAACGATAAACTCATCGATCCACCCGGCGAAGCCAGGTCCGATCACTGGTTCTGGATCGAGTTGGGTAAAAGATTCGGCTTCGACGACCTGTTGAAAGAAGACTACAAGCAACCGCGACGGCTGTGGGATGAATTGATGGTCGCGTCGACCCCCGAACTCGAAGGCGCCACGACCGAATATCTAACCAGCTTGCCTAACCGCACCGTTCGGGTGCCCCGTTTCGAAGGCGAGGCGGGAGAAGTCGACCCGGTATACGTCACCGAGGCACAGGCCGGAAAACCGGAATTACGCTACCCGACGGCGAGCGGCAAGCTTGAATTCTGGAGCGCGGTGCTGGAAGCGAAGTTCAGGGCGGCGGGTTTGTCCGCATTGCCCGAATTTTACAGCGAAGCCGAACAGCTGATCGACATGCCGCATATCGAGTACGAGGAAGCGGCACGGGTATCGTCTTTCTTTGACGATGACACACTGGTACGCGCAGGGAAAATTGTCGATGGGACGGTAGACCGCCACTTCGAATTCGATACCGAACTGGTTACCGGCAGACCTCCGGCACCCCACTTCCATTCCTGGACCCACTACTTCTGGCAAGCCCAGGAAATGTGGCCCGAACTGTACTGCCAGATCCACCCTGACAAGGCGAAATCGCTCACTATCAAGGACGGCGATCGCGTAGTCATCAAGACCGGCAGCGGGGAAATCAGGGCGCGCGCCTGGCTTCACCGCGGCATACGCCCGACGAGCGTATTTATCCCCATCGGCTGGGATGAACAGCAGCCCTATCACCCGGCGGCAAGCGTCAATCACCTGACCGGCACCCGGCTCGACCCGATTTCACAGCAGGCGAATTTGAAGAGCAACCTGTGCCGGGTGAGCAAAGCCTGAAGCGAATCGAGAACTCGTTGAAACCAGGGAATTCACGCTTCAATCGGAGCGCCAAGATAGCGATTGCCTCGGCGAAATCGCCCGTTTATACTGCTATGCCCCCGGCTTCGAATGGATGCAAACGGCTAGCCCGCATATCTCACCAGGGGGTGGGATGATCGCGCAGGGCTTTGGATTCACAGGGGATTTTCTGAAGGAGCGGAATAACAGTGCGTATTTCCGACTGAAGAAAATCCCCTGTGAATTCAAAGAACAAGCGAGGGTCCGCCATCCTGGTGAGATATGCGGGCTAGATATCGAACCCAACTCGCAGACTACCCTGGTGCACTTATGGCTGACTCAATACGTATCAAGAATCTCATCGACGGTGAATGGCTGGTCGACGACAACGAAACAACGGTAGCTCTTTATAACCCGTCCACCGGGGCGCAAATTGGCGAAGCACCTATGTCGTCCGCGGCAACGGTAGAGGCCGCGGTAAAGTCTTCGCACGCCGCTTATCTGAAATGGTGCGAGGTACCGATCGGCAAGCGCGTCAGCTATATTTTTGCGATTCACACGGCCATGCAAAACAACCTGGAGAAACTTGCCGAATCCATCGCCATCGACCAGGCCAAGCACATCAGCGAGGCGCGTGGCGAAGTGCAACGCGTTATTGAAATTATGGAGATGGCCTGCAACGCCCCGTCTCTGCTGCAGGGAGAGACCCTGGCCCACATAGCACCCGGCATCAATGGCCGCGTCACCCGGCAACCGCTGGGCGTGTTCTGCGGCGTGGCGCCATTTAATTTTCCGGCGCTGGTATTTGGCTGGTTTATTCCATTCGCGATCGCCGCCGGCAACAGTTTCGTATTCAAGCCGTCGATGAAATCGCCGTTGTTCATGCAGGAGATGGGCCAGCTGATGCTGGATGCCGGCCTGCCGAAGGGCGTCGTCAATATAGTTCACGGGGAACGTGAAGTAGCGGAAACCTGGTACCAGATGCGCGAAGTGGCCGGTGTGTGCCTGGTTGGTTCCAGCCCCACGGCCAAAAGCATTGCCGAAGCCTGCGGCCGGGTCGCAAAGAAAACCATGTTACTGGGTGGCGCCAAGAACTACCTGGTCGCTCTGGAGGACGCACAGATCGATTTACTGATTACCAATATCATTCAATCGGGTTATGGCTCGGCGGGGCAGCGCTGCCTGGCGAGTTCCATCATCGCCGTGGTACCGGAGCTCTATGACCAGGTAGTAGAATGTGTCGTCGAGGCGGCGCAGAAAATCAGCGTCGGCGACGCGATGGATCCGGACGTGTTCATGGGCCCGGTTATTTCGGCACAGGCCAAACAGCGTATCGAAGCCTGTATCGAATCCGGCATTGAAAGCGGCGCAAGACTGGTGCTGGATGGGCGTAACCCGGATATTCCCGAAGCTAATAAAAATGGTTATTTCATCGGGCCGACCATTTTCGCCGATGTGACTCCCTGCATGAAAATTGCCCAGGTCGAGATTTTTGGCCCGGTGCTGTCGATCATGAAAATCAATGACCTCGATGACGCCCTCGACCTGATTCAAAAACAACCGACGGGCAACGGCGCCTGCCTGTTCACGCAGAATATGTATTACGCCGAAAAATTCATGGCGGACGCCGATGTCGGCATGGTCGGCATCAACGTGGGCGTGTGCGCGCCGCATCCTTATATGCCCTTTGGTGGAATTAAGGAATCGCTTGTCGGTAACAACAAGGTACAGGGTAAAGAGGGCTATGATTTCTTTACCCAGAACAAGGTTTCGACCATTCGGGTTGCCGCGCCGGCCGGTCAATTAGCCGCCGACGCCAGCGTGGGGGACCCGACTGAAGTCGCAACCGGAAAAGGCGATGTGCGCAGTTGCACCGCTTCCTGACCGGTACAGGATTTGAGCAGGCCCCGCAACAGGCAGGCCGGGCTCGGGACCGGAAACCGGGTTCAGGCTGACTCGACCAGGTCGAGCAACGCCTCCATCGCGGCTTGCAGCGTTGCCTCACGGACCGCTTGTCGATCACCGTCGAAGCGGTGAAGCCGGGCGTTAGCCCGATGCTTCGAGGCAACCGCGATCCACACCGTGCCGACTGGTTTTTCATCGCTGCCGCCGCCAGGACCGGCGACACCGGTTACCGCGACCGCGTAATCAGCCGCGCTGTGGCGCAGCGCGCCGCTCGCCATCGCGGTGGCGACCGCTTCGCTGACGGCGCCATAATCTTCGATCACCGAGGGCGGCACGCCCAGCATTTCACTCTTGGCCGCATTGCTGTAGGTCACGAAGCCACGCTCGAACCAGTCCGAACTGCCGGCCAGGTCGGTGAATGTCTTGGCGATCAATCCGCCGGTACAGGATTCCGCGGTGCAGGCACTCTGTTGCTTCGCCAACAACCGCGTGGCGAGCCGTTGAGTCAGGGCATCAGGGTCGTCATTCATGGTGGGATTATAAACCAGCCGCTCAACCCGGCAAAAACAATTGACTGAAATCAACTCGCGAGGTCTTAACATGGCATAACAATCAGGCGATCAATATAATGTTTTATTTATTCTGAAGATGCCGCAAACATGACTAAAGACCTTGATCCCGATACTCCGATAGCCGCCGCGGCCAAAGACACCGCAACCGCAGATGCTAAAGCCGCACCCAAAGCTAAATCCCTAGCCAAATCCGAGGCCGAAGCCAGATTCGAAGCCGAAGCCGTAGCCAAATTCGAAGCAGTAGCCAAAGCCAAAGCAGTAGCCGAAGCTGAAGCCGTAGCCGTAGCCGAAGCCAAAGACGCCGAAGCTATCGACGTCCCCACCGTGGACAACGTTGAAATGTCCAGGCAGGAGCGCAAGCGCATGCGCGTGATGCGCCGTTTCGAGAATGGCATGTATCCCTATTCCGATCGCATCAAGAAACGCGATTACAATAATACCAAGGCTTCGTTGCAGGTCGAACTGCTCAAGGTGCAGCGCTGGGTCAAGGAATCCGGCAAGAAGGTCGTGACCATCTTCGAAGGTCGCGATGCGGCGGGCAAGGGCGGCACCATAAAGCGTTTCATGGAACACCTCAATCCGCGCGGCGCGCGCGTCGTTGCGCTGGAAAAGCCGACCATTGCAGAACAGGGGCAATGGTATTTCCAGCGCTACATCGACCACCTGCCCTCGTCCGGGGAAATGGTGATGTTCGACCGCTCCTGGTACAACCGCGCCGGGGTCGAGCGCGTCATGGGTTTTTGCGACCCGATGGCTTATCTCGAATTCATGCGCCAGTGCCCCGAGATCGAGCGCATGCTGGTGCGCTCCGGCGTTTTGTTTTACAAGTACTGGTTCTCGGTAACCCAGAAAGAACAACGCAAGCGTTTCGATTCACGCAAGGGCGACCCGCTCAAGCAGTGGAAACTGTCGCCTATCGACCAGGCCTCGATTGACAAGTGGGACGACTATACCGAGGCCAAGGAAGCCATGTTTTTCTACACCGACACGGCTGACGCACCGTGGACGATCATCAAGTCGGACGACAAGAAACGCGCGCGCCTGAACTGCATGCGCCATTTCCTGTCGACGCTGGACTATGACGGCAAGGATCATAAAGCCGTCGGCGAACCCGATCCGTTTATCGTCACCTCCAGCGATCACGCCATCGCCAAAAGCAAGCACATACTCGGCAAGAGCCTGCATCCGAAGCAGCGCCGTTCCAAAAAATAGACCGCATATTTCACCGGTTTCCTCGGCAATTGCTGCGAAACGTCGGAGCGCCGGCCGACGGAATGCAAAACAGGAGTCCGAGAAGTGCCGATACCGTTGAACCTAAGAAAACGGCATACGGTTTGGTAGTGCCTCATGGATGGCCGAGGTAATGCATAGTCCGCCAGGTTCTGCCAGTTGCTCAATCCGTTGGACCAACACAACTCCCGCTCCGGTTACGGTACTGTCAGCAATAACCACCTCACCCAGGACTATACCAACTCTTATCCCTGGCTGGATTTCGTCATTGAGTTTTACCAGCTGATCATGATGATCGGATAGAAATCAGATTGCAGCCGTTGCAGCATCAGAAGCACGCTCGAACTCGGCCAATAGCGCATCACCTCGCAATTCCTGAACACGACCATGGTACTTCCCGATTGTGTCACTGAAACGCTTAAAAGCATCCTGGATACGCTCGTGAGCTAATTGCTCATCTTATTGTACTAATTGGGTTGAACCGACGACATCCGCGCGCAAGATGACAGCAAGTTTGCCAGAAAGATCGTCCTTTGCCATTGGTAACCCAGATGGAATCAAGGTCAGCAGATATTACCACATATTGATCTTTGTATTCTGCCGAACAGGCTGAAACGCGAGGGTCCGCTTGGTGCCGTTCCCTGCCTCCGGGGACTGAAATCTGGGTGTGCGTTATGGAGAAACTAACATGTGCGGAAATGACACCTCTGATCTGGCATAATAAGTTGCCATCGAGGGGATTGACCTCTCGGCATAACACAGAAGAATACATGAAATCAAAAACCAGAACATGGCTAGGTCTTGGATTTTTCGTGGGCATAGTGTTTGCCTTGAGTGTCGCCAGGGAGATGGGCGCTTCGCCTTGGATTTGGGGGGCTGGTGCATTTTTTGTTATCGGTGCGCTTGCTGCAGGTATCAAGTTCGAGTGGTACAAACACCCGGAAGATCGGTCTCCCGCAAGAGTGCGCAGGGATGCTGAACGCCGAGCAGAAGAGAAACGCTCATGGGAAAAGGCCAACGAACTCGTGCTAGCCATCGACAAAGCTTTGCTGTTGGACGAAAACGAAAACGGCTATGCCATTGAAGTCGAAGAAATTGAAAGGTGGGGTGAAAGCGCAAACGAGCATGCAGTAAATGTTGATGACTTCGTGTCATTTGTTGTCAAGGGCAACAATGAAACTGTGAGAGTTGTCACCGAAGCGACAAACCCTGACTTTACCGACTTTGATGACATTACACTACCCAAGACCGCCGTTTACGATTGGGCCGACCTCGATGCCGATATACTCCGCAAGATTGTAGAGGAAGCATACGAAGCCTCTGTTGAAGCTGAAGAAGCAACGAAACGAGACAGCCGATGAGCAACGAAATAACGTTACACAATATGTTGTGGCACAGGCTCGAAATGGCGGGGCTTTATGTTGGGGAATCTCCGATTTATTCACCGATTCTGAGATAAAAAGCATTTGGTGGGACACACACTTTATCAATAACACCGAATGATCCCAGGGCGTAGGAGTTCTGGATTCTTAGACAAAGGCGAGGAGAGGAGAAGTGCTCAAAACCTAATCCCGGAACGGCTCTCTTTTATCGCTTTCCACATAGGCTGCTTTCCTGTTTTCACACCCAATTCCAGAGTTTTCTGATAATAAAAATCGATCACGGTTTATCCCGCCTCCCCGGCCTTATATAATCGATCGCTTCTATCGATCGCGGAAACCAGCTCCCCGTTATGGGTTCAACCGAAGCCAGCCCGAAAACCCACACCCCAATGATGCAAAGGTGTATCAGTATTGATTTATATAGATTTAGTTGACACTACAAGAAAAACCTACACTTTAACCTACACTAATTCTCGCTCCAGAGGCTTTTTTGGAGAAATGTCGCGCTTTAGCGATTGCTTAAATTACCTTTACAAACAATCGAGAAAGCAGACGCTCAGATTTTATTGATCAGCGGCAGAAAACGACCCAACGCGGACTCTGGATGAAATAAATTCTACGGCAGAGGACGGCACTAACCGGCCATTGAGCCTGCTAAAGAAGCAGAAGGGTTTTAGCTTGCCTGGCGACTGAAATTTGGCAGGATTTACTGGCGGGAAGGAGCAATATTGGGGGTGTCGGCGGAAATCAGTCGGAATTCGGATGCTCCAGGACCCGACGGCGTCGTGAATCTCTTTCTTTTCTTGGTGGAATAAGGAAAATAGAGTGTTAATTCTTCCTCGTATAGGCGCCCCTATTGTCAACCTGAATATTCACTTTTTAATCGCAGAGCGGGTGTGGACCGTGGACTAACATCCTCGTATTCGCGTGCTGGTTAACCCATTAAGATCTGTCCGTTTTGGGGTTACCACAACCTATACTCAGGGGCATTATTCCTAAGGAAGTTATCGTGGGCTTCCCAATCTCTGTCTTATCCTCCGGATCAATCAGTTTATTCAAGTTAATGACAATCTGGTTTCG
>JAAEPH010000138.1 GCA_024232855.1 Gammaproteobacteria bacterium | reverse complement strand
TCATTTCGCAACGGTGTTGCGCGACGGCAAGGTTACCGGGGATTGTATTCCTTCCGAGGAAACCCCGAAATCGATGGCGAGCCTGATGATCGGCAAGGAATTACCGGTGCCCGAGCACAACGCGCCCGTCGAACTGGGGGAAGCACGCCTGCAGTTAAAGGGCTTGAACAAGGTTTCCGACGATCCTTTCGGCACCGATTTGAAGGATATCGAGCTCGAGGTCCGCTCCGGGGAAATTCTCGGTATCGCCGGGGTCTCGGGCAACGGACAGCGGGAATTGCTGTATGCATTGTCGGGCGAGGAACCGCTTGGCGACGCCGGACCGATCGTTATCTGCGGCAAGGATTCCGGCCGGGATAGCCCGGATCAACGCCGTCTCACGGGCCTCGGTTTCGTCCCGGAAGAACGCCTCGGGCGTGGCGCGGTGCCGCGCATGTCGCTGACCGAAAATGCGTTGTTGACCGCGCATCACGCCGGCATGCTCAAGCACGGCATGATCCGGTTCGACAAGATTTCCGAGTTTGCGCGCAAATGTATCGACGGTTACAACGTCAAGTGCGGCGGTGAAGAACACGCGGCGAATTCGCTCTCCGGCGGCAACCTGCAAAAGTTCATCATGGGGCGCGAGATTCTACTGGCGCCGAAGATGCTGGTAGTGGCCCAGCCGACCTGGGGCGTCGACGTCGGCGCGGCCGCGTTCATTCGCCAGCAACTGATCGATTTACGCAACGAGGGCACCGCGATCCTGGTTATTTCGGAAGAACTCGAGGAATTGTTTGAGATTTCCGACCGCATCGCGGTCATTGCAGAGGGCCGCATGTCGCCTTCGAAAAAGCTGGCCGATACCAATATCGATGAAATCGGGGTCTGGATGAGCGGCATGTGGGATGCGCAAACCCCCGCGGAGGTGTCGACCCATGCTTAGACTGGAACGACGTCCCGAGGCCTCACAGCTGATGTCATACGCCTCTCCGGCGATCGCGATCGCTTTGATGCTGATCGGCGGCCTGCTGCTGTTTACCTTCCTCGGCAAGAATCCGATCGAGGGTTTCAAGGTATTTTTCATCAATCCGATCAGTGATCTGTGGGGGGTGTCGGAACTGTTACTCAAGGCGACGCCCTTGATGCTGGTAGCGGTCGGGCTTGCGGTTGGTTTCCGCGCCAACGTCTGGAATATCGGCGCCGAGGGGCAGTTGGTCGCCGGTGGCGTCGCCGCCAGCGCGGTCGCGCTGTACTTCCAGGAATCGGAGGGCGCGCATGTGCTGATCCTGATGGTTATTGCCGGATGTATCGGCGGCATGCTGTGGGCGGCGATACCGGCATTTCTGAAAACCCGCTTCAATACCAATGAAATCCTGGTGTCGCTGATGCTGGTATACGTGGCGCAGCTGATGGTGTCGTGGCTGGTGCACGGGCCGATGATGGACCCGGACGGTTTCAATTTTCCGCAATCGGCCATGTTCGAAGACTCCGCCCTGTTACCGTTGCTGTTTGACGACGGTAGCCGGGTCAACCTGGCTTTCGTGTTCGCCATCGGGGCGCTGCTGGCCGGTTACATATTCATGTTTCGCAGCTTTGGCGGCTTTCAGATGCAGGTTGCGGGATATGCGAAGGACGCCGCGCGCTACGCCGGTTTTTCGGCCAAGCGCATGATCTGGATCGGCTTGCTCAGCGGCGGCGCGATGGCCGGGCTCGCCGGCATGTCGGAAGTCTCGGGCCCGATGGGGCAGATCACCGAACATGTATCCAGTAACTACGGCTTCGCGGCGATCATCGTCGCCTTCGTCGCACGCCTGAACCCGGTCGGCATATTCTTCGCCAGCCTGTTGATGGCGCTGCTTTATCTCGGCGGTGAACAGGCGCAGCAATACATGAACCTGCCGTCTTCGATCTCCAACGTTTTCCAGGGCATGTTGTTGCTGTTCCTGCTCGGCTCGGACGTGTTTATCAATTATCGCCTGCGCTGGAAGGAGGGGTCCTGATGGAAAGCTCAATCTTAAGCTCGATACTGTTCGCGACCATCGTCGCCGGCACCCCGCTGATCATCGTTGCGCTGGGCCAGTTGATCGCCGAAAAATCCGGCGTGTTAAACCTCGGTGCGGAAGGCATGATGTCGATGGGCGCGATCGCCGGTTTCGCGGTAACCTTCGAAACCGGCAACGTCTGGCTGGGCGTGCTCGCAGGCATGGCGGCCGGCGCGTTGATGTCCTGGTTGTTCGCCGTCGTGGTACTGACGCTGATGGGGAACCAGGTCGCGACCGGGCTTGCGCTGTCGATCTTCGGTGTCGGCCTGTCGGCATTCATCGGCAAACCTTACGAGGCCGAGATCCTGCCGACGGTCGGCGCGATACGCATTCCCCTGCTCGCCGATATACCGATCATCGGTAACCCGCTGTTTAACCAGCAGATACTGGTCTATTTTTCCTGGGCGTTGTTCGGCGCCATCGTCTGGTTCCTGTATCGAAGTCGGCCGGGTCTGGTATTGCGCGCCGTTGGCGAATCGCCTTCGTCCGCGCACTCCATCGGCTATCCCTCGATTCGCATCCGTTACATGGCAACCCTGTTCGGCGGCGCCATGGCGGGAATCGGCGGCGCCTTTCTGTCGGTGTTTTATACGCCGTTGTGGGTCGAAGGCATGGTCTCCGGGCGCGGCTGGATTGCCATAGCGCTGGTTGTTTTTGCAACCTGGCGGCCGTTTCGCGTGATGGTCGGCGCCTATTTGTTCGGCGGCGTCATGGTGGCGCAGCTTTTCGTGCAGGGCTCCGGGCTCGAGGTCAATATTCCGTCGCAGTTTCTGTCGGCCCTGCCTTACCTCGCGACGATCATCGTACTGGTCATAATCTCGCGCGACCAGAACACGGTGCGCCTGAATGCGCCGGTATCGCTGGGACAGCCCTACCGGCCCGATGCCTGATGCTTTAAGCCTGCGTTAATCAATGAATGTATATAAACAAGGGTTGCTAAACCCGTAAACACTAACCTAAATGAAAATCCCGGGAGGGTGAGAAATGATACTTAAAAAGATAATTAGCAAACTGGCGTTACTAGCACTGCTCGGAGCAATGACAGGCGCCGGTATGGCGGCCGACAATGTCGGCTTCGTCTATGTAAGCCCGATTGGCGACGCCGGCTGGACCTACCAGCACGACCTGGGCCGCCTGCAACTGGAAAAAGAGACCGGCGTAACCACCAGTTTCGTCGAAAACGTGGCCGAGGGCCCTGATGCCGAGCGCGTTATTCGCGAGATGGCGAAACGCGGCGACAAGGTCGTTTTCGCGACCAGTTTCGGTTTCATGAACTATGCGCTCAAGGTATCCAAGACTTTTCGCAAGACCGCATTCGTGCATGCCACCGGCTACAAGATGGGCAAGAACATGGGCCTGGTTAACGCGCGCTTTTACGAGGGTCGTTACCTGACCGGCGTCATCGCCGGCGAAATGACCAAGTCCAATGTTTTGGGATATGTCGCAGCTTTCCCGATTCCCGAGGTCATGCAGGGCATCAACGCGTTTATCCAGGGCGCGCGCAGTGTCAATCCGAAGGCCGAACTGCGGGTCATCTGGGTGAATTCCTGGTTCGATCCGGGCAAGGAACGCCAGGCGGCGTTGACACTGTTGTCACAGGAAGCCGACGTGATCACGCACCACACCGATTCGACCGCGGTCGTCCAGGCGGCCGAAGACCAGGGCAAGTACGCATTTGGTTATCACTCGGACATGAGCAAGTATGGTCCCAACGCGCACCTGACCGCGACCACCCACCTGTGGGGCGATTACTACGTCAAGACCATCAAGGAAGTTCAGGCCGGCACCTGGGAGCCGACCAGCGTCTGGGGCGGGTACAAGGAAGGTATGATTGCGCTGGCGCCGTTGAACAAGGCGATCCCGGCCGACCTGCAAAGCCGTATCCGCGATTTGGAAAAGCAAATGACGGCCGGCTCCCTGCACGCGTTCGCGGGACCGGTGGTCGACCAGGCCGGTAAAATCATCGTGCCGGCGGGTCAGAATATGACCGACGAGCAGCTCAACTCGATGAACTACTACCTGCAAGGCGTGGTTAGTAAAGTTCCCAACTAGGCCGTGTACGGGTAGCCATGCCGGCGCGTGGCTACCCGCCAACCTCGAATCATACCTATGGAAGCTTATCTTTTAGACTGGGTTAACCTGCTGGTGCGATGGCTGCACTTTATCGCGGGCGTCGCCTGGATCGGCTCGTCATTTTATTTCGTCATGCTCGACAGTTCGCTGAAAAAACCGGCGAAACAGGCCGATGTCGATCGCGGGGTCGGCGGAGAACTGTGGGCGGTCCACGGAGGCGGCGTCTATAACAGCCAGAAGTACCTGGTCGGTCCGGTCGGCGAACCGCTGGCGCAAGACCTGCACTGGTCGAAATGGGAAGCTTATACCACCTGGATGTCCGGCATGGGATTGCTGGTGATTGTTTACTGGATCGGGGCGAAAACCTACCTCATTGACCAGCAGGTCATGGAGTTGTCGCCGGCCGCCGCAATTGCGATTAGCCTCGGCGTGCTTGCGCTCGGCTGGATTATCTACGACTTGTTGTGCAAGACCTTGCGCGGCAAGGATTCGATCCTCGCGGGAATCATACTGGTGCTGGTTTCGATATCGGCCTGGGTCCTGTTCCAGCTATTCAGCGCCAGGGGCGCCTACCTGCATGTCGGCGCCATGATGGGCACCATCATGGCGGCGAACGTTTTCTTCCACATCATTCCGGGACAGAAGCGAATGATCGCGGAAATCCGCGCGGGTGAAGATCCCAGTCCCGAACCCGGTATCATCGGCAAGCAGCGCTCGGTGCACAACACTTATTTCACCTTGCCGGTGCTGTTCATCATGATCAGCAATCACTACCCGATGACCTATAGTCATGAAAACGGCTGGTTGGTACTGATTTTCGTGATGCTCGCCGGGGTATTGATCCGGCAGTTTTTCGTGATGCGTCACAGCCACTCGGCGAGTCCGGCGCTGCCGGCGATCGCGGTGATACTGTTGCTGTCGATGGTCTGGTACCTGAGCCCGAAAGCGGTCGACAGCGGGGGAGAACAGGTCAGCGAGGCGCAGATGATCGGGATCGTCAATGCGCGTTGCGTTGCCTGTCATGCCGGCAAGCCGGCCCAGCCCGGTTTTGCCGAGGCGCCATTGGGAATGGTTCTGGAAACCCCGGAGCAGATCCTGACCAATGCCGAACGTATCGCGTTTACGGTGCAAACCAGGTACATGCCGATAGGCAACCTGACCGGGATGACCGACCAGGAGCGCGCTAGCGTGGCTGCCTGGTACGCACAGTTGCAGAAGTAGTAGCTCGCTGATGACAGTTGTACCTGCCGCGCTGGACAATGACTCGTGCGATACGGCTATTCGTGCGAGTTTCTTGCATTTTCTCGCCGACCCGGACAATACAGGCGACGCTTATCAGTACCTTGAAGACGGCCTGTTGATCCTGAAACAGGGGCGCGTGCAACAACTGGTCAACGCGCTCGACTGCATCGATCATCTGCCCGATGGCTCGGCGCTGTACGATTATTCAGGCAGCCTGGTAATGCCCGGTTTCATCGACACCCACGCCCATTACCCGCAAACCGAAATGATCGCGAGCTACGGCTTGCAGCTGCTCGACTGGTTGAAACAATACACCTTCCCGACCGAGGAAAAGTTTTGCGAGCGCGGCTATGCAGACCGGATCGCGGAATTCTACTGCGAGCAGATGTTGCGCAACGGTACTACCACCAGCGCGGTCTTCGCTACGGTACATCCGCAATCGGTGGATGCGATTTTCGAGGCGGCGCGGCGCCGCGACATGTGCCTGGTCGCGGGCAAGGTGATGATGGATCGAAACGCTCCCGCGAGCCTGTGCGACGATCCGCAACAGAGTTATCGGCAAAGCGTCGAACTGATCCAGCGCTGGCATCTGCGGGGGCGCCTGCATTACGCGGTGACGCCGCGATTCGCACCCTGCTGCAGTCCCGAGCAGCTTGAAATCTGCGGGCGGTTGTTGGCCGAGCATCCCGATCTTTACCTGCAGTCGCATGCCGCCGAAAACGTCGACGAGGTGCGCTGGGTTGCCGAACTGTTTGCGGATAGCCGCAGCTATCTCGACGTCTACGATCGTTTCGGCCTGCTCGGCCCGCGCGCCCTTTACGCGCATTGTATTCATCTCGATGAGACTGACCGTGAGCGCATGGCGGAAAGCGGCGCCGCGATGGCCTTTTGCCCCACTTCGAACCTGTTTCTCGGCAGCGGCCTGTTCAGTCTCGACAGCGCGGGCCGGCACGGGATCCGTGTCGGGCTTGCCACCGATGTCGGCGCCGGCACCAGTTTCAGCCAGCTGCAGACCCTGAACGAGGCGTACAAGGTTTGCCAGCTGGCCGGTCACAGCCTGACGCCGTTGAAAGCATTTCACCTGGCGACGCTGGGCGCGGCCGAGTCGCTGTACCTCGATCACCGCATCGGTAATTTCGCGGTTGGCAAGGAGGCTGATTTCGTGGTGCTCGACCTGCAGGCAACCGAGTTGATGAAATTGCGCATGCAAGACACACAGTCGATCGAGGAAAAACTGTTTGCACTGATGATGCTAGGTGACGACCGTTGCGTGCAGGCGACCCACGTAATGGGGCAGCGCCAGTATCAGCAGGGGCGCTCATGACGCGGCTACTGGTGGAAAACGCCGGGGTCCTGGTCACCATGGATCGCGAGCGCCGTGAAATCGAAAACGGCGCCGTATTGATGCGTGATAATCGCGTCGAGTTGGTCGGCACCAGTGCGGAATTACAGGCCCGGCTCGAAGCGGATGGCATGGAACCCGATCGCCGCATCGACGCCGGCGGCTGTATCATCACGCCCGGCCTGGTCAATTGCCATCATCATCTCTACCAGACCCTGACGCGCAGCATTGGCACCGCCGAGGGCAAGTCGCTGTTCGACTGGCTGCAGACGCTGTACCCGATCTGGGGGCAGATGGATGCCGAGGCCGTATACATCAGCGCGCGGCTGGGACTGGCCGAGTTGATGCTGTCGGGCGCCACCACCGTCGCCGATCATCTCTACCTGTTTCCGAACGGCGCGCGTCTCGACGACGAAATTCGCGCCGCGCGCGAGCTCGGCGTGCGCTTCCACCCCACCCGCGGCAGCATGAGCCTGGGACAAAGCCAGGGCGGTTTGCCGCCGGACAGCGTGTGCGAGGACGAGGCTGACATTCTTGCCGATTGCAAGCGTGTCATCGCCGAATTCCACGACCCCGAACCCCTGTCGATGCTGCGTATCGGACTGGCGCCCTGTTCGCCCTTCAGCGTAACCCCTGAATTGATGCGCAACACCGCCGAGCTGGCGCGCCGTCACCCGGGGGTGCGGTTGCACACCCATCTTGCCGAAACCATCGACGAAAATCGTTTCTGCGAAACGTTGTTCGGCATGCGTCCGCTGCCCTACCTGCAGAGCCTTGGCTGGACCGGCGACGATGTCTGGTTCGCGCACATGGTGCACCCGAACAGCGATGAGATTGGTATGCTGGCCGAGACCCTGAGCGGCGTCTGCCACTGCCCGAGCAGCAACATGATCCTCGCTTCCGGCATCGCGCCGGTTCGTGAGATGTGCGATCGCGGCGTGCGCTTAGGGTTAGGCGTCGATGGCTCGGCCAGCAACGACAGCAACCAGCTGCTCGGAGAGGCGCGCCAGGCGATGCTGTTGCAACGTGTCGGCTGGCCCGGGTTCGAGTCCAGCGCGGATCGTTTCTCCGCGCGCGAGGCTCTCGAACTCGCCACCCTCGGGGGCGCCGCCGTGCTCGGACGCGACGATATCGGTAGCCTCGAACCGGGCAAGGCGGCCGACCTGGTGCTTTATCGCGTCGATGGTATTCAACATGCCGGCGCCGGCGGTGACCGGGTCGCGGGGCTGTTAACCTGCGCGCCGGTAAATGCCTGGTATTCCGTAATCAATGGCAGAGTGGTGATCGAGCGCGGCGAAATCAGCGGCCTCGATCTGCCCGCCCTGATCAAACAACACAATCAACAGGCGCAATGCTTACTGCATAAAGCCGCCGCATCAAGGTACACAAAATGACTGAAACAACACCCGATTTTATTCACCAGTGGATCAACCTGGCGCAACCGCGGCTGGGCGCCGAGATCGTCTTCTGCAGCGATGACTTTTTCGCCGAATGCAGCCGCATGCTGAGCCCCGACACACCGCAATTCATCCCCGGCAAGTTTGACGACAACGGCAAGTGGATGGACGGCTGGGAGACGCGGCGCCGTCGCAACGGCGGCCACGACCACGCCATCGTCAAGCTTGGTCTCGCCGGCGAAATCAAGGGTGTCGATATCGACACCACGCATTTCACCGGCAATTATCCGCCGGCGGCCTCGCTCGAGGCCTGTTACAGCGCCACCGCGCCGGACGACAGTAGCGACTGGCAGACGCTGATTCCGTCGACCAGCCTGCAGGGCGACAGCCACCATTATTTCAACATCGACAATCCCGCCTGTTTCACCCACATACGCCTGAACATTTATCCCGATGGCGGAGTGGCCAGGCTCAGGGTCCATGGCCGCGTGGTGAGCGATGCCGCCGCGCTCGACAAGACCGCGCAGCACAATCTCGCCGCGGTCGAACTCGGCGCGCGAGCGATCGCATGGAACGATGCACATTTCGGCGTCGTCGCAAACCTGTTGAACCCGGGCAAGGGAATCAACATGGGGGACGGTTGGGAAACCCGCCGGCGGCGCGAACCCGGCAATGACTGGTGCATCATCGAACTCGGCCATGCCGGCCGTGTCGAAGGGGTCGTGCTCGATACCGCTTTCTTCAAGGGTAATTACCCGGATCGCTGCTCGATCCAGGCGGCCAGGGTTGGCGCCGGCACCGCGCAGTCGATCGTCACGCAGAGCCAGTTCTGGCAGGAATTGTTGCCGCCGCAGAAGCTGGAGATGGATCGCGCGCACGAGTTCGCTGACGAATTGCGGGACATCGGCGCGGTCAGCCACCTGCGAATCAATATTTTTCCTGACGGCGGCCTCAGCCGGGTGCGCATCCTCGGCAAGATCGATGGCTGAGGCATTGAGCATACGGCCGTTGACGCGCGAGGCTTTTGCGCCCTTCGGCGATGTCGTCGAGTTTGAAGGCCGTGACTTTTTCCCGATCAATAACGGCATGGCGGACCGCTATCATGCGCTCGCCGATGTCGAACTGGGTGGCGAGCAGTCGCGCGCCAGCATCAGCCTGGTCGCCAGCCGCCAGTTCGATATGCCGCGCCGGGTCGATCATCTCGAGTATCATCCGCTCGGCAGCCAGGCCTTCCTGCCGCTCGACGCCAGCCCGTTCATCGTCGTCGTCGGCCGCGCCGCCGAGGAACCCGATCTCGGCCAGTTGTATGCCTTCGTCACCAACGGCAAGCAGGGTATCAATTACCGTCTCGGTACCTGGCACCACGTGCTGCTGACGCCCTACGCGCCGATGCGCTTCGTCTGCGTCGATCGCGCCGGCCCCGGCAACAACTGCGTCGACCACCACATCCCCGCCGCCGAACAGCCACTTCTTCGACTGGATTGAATCCAGGTTCGCGCCTTCGAGGGGGTCCGTCTTCGAGGGGGTCAGAGCAGCTTTTTCTGCATCATATAGAGTAGAACAGGAACGTTGCAGAATAAAGCTCGTCTGATCCCGAGCTTCCCGCTCCCGAACCCCCAGGGTCAGACATTAGTTTTCGCCGATCATTTCCAGACCTGAGAAACAAACCGCCGAAAACAAGCTTTGACCCCATCGAGAATACGAGCATGGAACACTATCAGAAACGGAAATGCACCGGTCGTAAGTTCTCAGGGGACAGACACTGGTCGAATTTATGCGCTTGTGACAAAATTGCGGCTGGTTTGGCATGGGGATAATTGTGGACAAGGTTTACATTACCGCGCAGGAGTTGCTCGAGGATTCGTTTCGAATGGCGTACAAGATTTTCGAAGACGGGTTTTATCCGCAGTTCATCGTCGGCATCTGGCGCGGCGGTACCCCGGTCGGGATTGCCGTGCAGGAATATTTTGAATACCGTAATATCGAGACTGATCACATTTCGGTGCGCACCTCGTCCTACTACGGTATCAACAGGCAATCCAAGAAAATCCGCGTACATGGCCTGCATTACCTGATTGAAAACGCCAATGCCGGCGATCGTCTGCTCATCGTCGATGACGTGTTCGATACGGGACGCAGCGTCGACGCCCTGATCAAGGCGATCAGAAAGCAGTCGCGTCTGAATGCGCCGACAGATATTCGCGTCGCCTGCCCCTGGTACAAACCGTCGAAGAACAACGTCAAGTTCGAACCGGACTACTTCATGCACGAAAGCGAGGAGTGGCTGGTGTTTCCGCACGAACTGGACGGACTGGAGATGGCTGAAATAGCCGCCGGCAAGAAAGACCTCGCCAATATCCTCGACCTGTTCAAAGAAGGGTAGGGAATACGGGAATCCGTGAAGTGAATCCGGGGACAGTATACCTATTTCAGTAGAGGTTCGGGTGCAGCTGAGATCTGGATGAAATAGGTATACTGTCCCCGTAATAACTAAAATGCGTCGCCCGGGATGCGTACCCAGCCTTCCATCAGCACGCGCGCGCTGCGGCTCATGACGACTTTTTCGACGGCCCATTCGCCGTCGCGCCGCGCGGCAGCGGCGCCGACCCTGAGCGTGCCCGAAGGATGGCCGAAGCGCACCGCGTTGCGCTCGCCGCCGCCGGCGGCGAGGTTCACCAGGGTGCCCGGAATCGCTGCCGCGGTGGCGATCGCGACCGCGGCGGTGCCCATCATCGCGTGATGCAGCTTGCCCATCGACAGCGCGCGCACGTTGAGATCGATGTCCGCGGAGGAGATCGGCTTGCCGCTCGAGGCGATGTAATCCGCGGGAGGCGCGACGAAAGCGACCTTGGGCGTGTGCTGCCGATCGGCGGCCTGCTCGAGATCGTCGATCAGGCCCATGCGCAGTGCTCCGTAGGCGCGGATTTGCTCAAAGCGCCTTAGCACCGCCGGATCGCCGTTTATCGCCTCCTGCAATTCGCAACCGCTGTAACCGAGGTCGGCGGCGTTCAGGAAGATCGTTGGAATGCCGGCGTTGATCATGGTCGCTTGCAAACTGCCTGCAGCAACCAGTTCTTGCGGCAGTTCGAGCATGTCGACGAGGCTGCCGGTCGGGAACATCGCGCCCGTTGCATCTGCCGGATCGAGAAACTCGATGCACACCTCGGCTGCCGGGAAGGTCACGCCGTCGAGTTCGAAGTCGCCGGTTTCCTGCACCTCGCCATCGGTCATCGGCACGTGGGCGACGATGGTTTTGCCGATATTGGCCTGCCATATGCGTACCTCGGCGACGCCGTCGCGCGGAATTCGATCCGCGTCGACTAGCCCGCCGGAGATCGCGAAGGCGCCGACCGCGGCGGTGAGATTGCCGCAGTTACCGCTCCAGTCGACGAACGCCCGGTCGATCGCGACCTGGCCGAACAGGTAGTCGACGTCGTGATCGGGTTGCGAGCTTTTCGACAGGACCACGGTCTTGCTGGTGCTGGAAGTCGCGCCGCCCATACCGTCGGTGTGCTTGCCGTAGGGGTCGGGACTGCCGATGACGCGCAACAGCAGCTTGTCGCGTGCTTCACCCGGAACCCGTGCCGCCTCGGGCAGGTCGTCGAGCCTGAAGAATACGCCCTTGCTGGTGCCGCCGCGAATGTAGGTTGCGGGAATACGGATTTGCGCTTGTGCGCTCATGCCGCCGCCCCGGCCTCGAGGAAATCCTGGGCGAAGCGCTGTAGCACGCCACCCGCCTCGTAAACCGACACTTCGTCGGCGGTGTCGAGGCGGCAGGTCACCGGAATTTCGACGCGTTCGCCGTCGCGCCGCTGCATGATCACGGTCAGCTCGGCGCCGGGCTTGCGCTCGCCGACGACGTCGAAGATTTCGCTGCCGTTGATCGCGTAGGTCTGGCGTGTCTCGCCGGCCTTGAATTCCAGCGGCAGCACGCCCATGCCGACCAGGTTGGTGCGGTGGATGCGCTCGAAGCCCTCGGCGACGATGGCCTCGACGCCGGCGAGGCGCACGCCCTTGGCGGCCCAGTCGCGTGACGATCCCTGTCCGTAGTCGGCGCCGGCGACGATGATCAGCGGTTGCGCGCGCGCCATGTAGGTCTCGATCGCTTCCCACATGCGCGCCACCTCGCCCTCCGGCTCGATGCGGGCGAGCGAACCTTGTCGCACTTCGCCGTTCTCGGTCACCATTTCGTTCAGCAACTTGGGGTTGGCGAAGGTCGCGCGCTGCGCGGTCAGGTGGTCGCCGCGGTGGGTCGCGTAGGAATTGAAGTCTTCCTCGGGCAGGCCCATTTTGGCGAGGTACTCACCGGCCGCGCTCGACGCGAGGATCGCGTTGGACGGCGACAGGTGGTCGGTGGTGATGTTGTCGCCGAGCACGGCCAGCGGGCGCATGCCGCTTAGCGCACGTTCCCCGGCGAGCGCGCCTTCCCAGTAGGGCGGGCGGCGGATATAGGTCGACTGCGGTTGCCAGTCGTACAGCGGGCTCTTTGCCGCCTCGACCTGTCCCAGGTCGAACATCGGATCATACACCTGGTTGAATTGCTCGGGGCGCACGTGCGCGGCGACGATGGCGTCGATTTCGGCGTCGCGCGGCCAGATGTCCTTGAGCGTTACCGGCTTGCCGTCGGCATCGTAACCGAGCGCGTCCTGTTCGATGTCGAAGCGCACCGTGCCGGCGATCGCGTAGGCCACGACCAGCGGAGGCGAGGCGAGGAAGGCCTGCTTCGCGTAGGGGTGAATGCGGCCGTCGAAGTTGCGGTTTCCAGACAACATTGCCGTGGTGTACAGGTCGCGTTCGATGATTTCCTGCTGGATTGCGGGATCGAGAGCACCGCTCATGCCGTTGCAGGTGGTGCAGGCATAGGCGACGATGCCAAAGCCGAGTTGCTCTAGCTCGCCCAGCAGGCCGGCTTCATCGAGGTAGAGCCGCGCGACCTTCGAACCCGGCGCGAAGGAAGACTTGACCCAGGGCTTACGCGTGAGGCCGAGCGCGTTGGCCTTTTGCGCGACCAGCGCAGCGGCGACGACGTTGCGCGGGTTGCTGGTATTGGTGCAACTGGTGATTGCGGCGATGATGACCGCGCCATCGGGCATTTCCCCGGGCGCTTCCACCCACTCGCCGGCAACGCCGCGCGCGGCGAGTTGCGCGGTCGGCAGGCGCCGGTGCGGGTTGGACGGGCCGGCGAGATTACGCTCGACTTTGCTAAGGTCGAATTCGAGCACGCGCTCATACTCGGCTTGTTGCAGGCTGTCTGCCCACAGGCCGGTGGTACGGGCATAGTTTTCCACCAGCGCCACCTGTTCGGCGTCACGGCCGGTTAGTTTCAGGTAATCGATGGTTTGTTCGTCGATGTAAAACATTGCCGCCGAGGCGCCGTATTCGGGTGCCATGTTGGAGATTGTAGCGCGGTCGCCAATGGTGAGGCCGGCGGCGCCGTCGCCGAAAAACTCGAGCCAGGCGGAGACGACGCGCGCATCGCGCAGGAACTCGGTCAGCGCGAGCACGATATCGGTCGCGGTGATGCCGGGTTGGCGCCGTCCGCTGAGGCGCACGCCGACGATGTCGGGCAGGCGCATCATCGATGGCCGGCCGAGCATGACGGTTTCGGCTTCGAGACCGCCCACACCGATCGCGATCACGCCGAGGCAATCGATGTGAGGTGTGTGGCTGTCGGTACCGACACAGGTGTCCGGAAATGCCACACCGTCGCGTGTCTGGATCACCGGCGACATTTTCTCGAGGTTGATCTGGTGCATGATGCCGTTCCCGGCCGGGATTACGTCGACGTTCTCGAAGGCGCTGCGGGTCCAGTCGATGAAATCGAAGCGGTCCGCGTTGCGGCGGTCCTCGATCGCGCGGTTCTTGTCGAAGGCTTCCGGGTCGAAGCCGGCATGCTCGACGGCGAGCGAGTGATCGACGATGAGCTGGGTTGGCACCACCGGGTTGACACGCGCCGGGTCGCCACCCTGATCGGCGATCGCATCGCGCAGGCCGGCCAGATCGACCAGCGCGGTCTGGCCGAGAATGTCGTGGCAGACCACGCGCGCCGGGTACCAGGGGAAATCCAGGTCGCGTCGGCATTCGACGATTTGCCCTAGCGCAGCTTCGAGATTGGCGGGGTCGCAGCGTCGCACCAGGTTTTCGGCCAGCACGCGCGCCGTGTAGGGCAGGCGATCGTATGCGCCCGCTGCGATCGAGTCGATCGCGGCACGGGTATCGAAGTAGTCCAGGTGACTGCCGGAACCGGTTTCGGACAGGTTGGTGCGATATTCCGTATTCATGAGTCTCCCCCTGAAAACTCCTCAGCGTCATTGCGAGCATCGCGAAGCAATCTCCCGAAGCTTGGCATGTTGTTCGGAGATTGCCGCGTCGCTAACGCTTCCTTTAGGCCCCATGGGTCTCGCAATGACGAGGGTTCCTGGGAATTGAGTTCATCGAGAGGAACGCAGCGGGGTGAGCTGCTCGCGACGACCGAAACAGGTCGAGGTTGATGGTTTGAATCGGTCAAGCTCGATCCTCGATTGGAACGAATTCGAGGTTTTCCGGACCGGTGTAGTTGGCCGACGGGCGGATGATCTTGCCGTCCTGGCGTTGCTCGACCACGTGCGCGCCCCAGCCGGTGGTACGCGCGATCACGAACAGCGGCGTGAACATGTCGGTGGGCACGCCCATCCGGTGATAGGAGACGGCGGAGAACCAGTCGAGGTTCGGGAACATGTTTTTCAGATCCCACATGACCGTTTCCAGGCGCTCGGCAACGTCGTACATCAGCATGTCGTCGTTTTCCGCGGACAGATCGCGCGCCACGCGCTTGATGACCTCGTTACGCGGGTCGCTGATGGTGTACACGGGGTGGCCGAAGCCGATGACGATTTCCTTGTTGGCGACGCGTTCGCGAATATCGGTTTCGGCCTCGTCCGCCGAGCTGTAGCGCGACTGGATGCGAAAGGCTTCCTCGTTGGCGCCCCCGTGCTTGGGGCCGCGCAATGCGCCGATCGCGGCGGTCATGCACGAGTAGATATCGGAATTGGTGCCGGCCACCACGCGCCCGGTGAAGGTCGACGCATTGAATTCGTGCTCGGCGTAGAGGATCAGCGATATGTGCATTGCCTTGACCCAGGATTCGGGCGCCGGCTTGCCGTGTAGCAGGTGCAGAAAATGACCGCCGATGGAATCGTCGTCGGTGACCAGGTCGATGCGCTTGCCGTGATGGCTGTAGTGATACCAGTAGGTCAGCATCGAGCCGAAGCTCGCCATCAGGCGGTCGATGATCGCGCGCGTCGCGTCGTAATCGCTGATCGCACCCTCGGGTTCCAGGCAGCCGAACGCCGAACAGCCGGTGCGCAGCACGTCCATTGGATGCGTGCTGGAAGGCAGTTGTTCGAGCACGGTTTTTACTTCGTGCGGGACATCGCGCAACGCCTTGAGGCGGGCCTTGTAGGCGTCCAGCTCGTCCCGGGTGGGCAGTTTTTCATGAATGATCAGGTAGGCGATTTCCTCGAATTCGCACTGTTCGGCGATATCGAGAATGTCGTACCCCCGGTAGTGCAGGTCGTTGCCGGTCTTGCCGACCGTGCAGATAGCTGTGTTGCCGGCTGCCGTTCCCGACAGCGCGACCGACTTTTTGGGTTTGAATGCGGGCGCTTCAGTCATGATGATTCCTCGTCAAATAATTTATCCAGGGTTTGTTCGTAATCGTGGTAGTCGAGAAAGTCATACAGTTCCATGCGGGTCTGCATGCTATCGACTACGTTTTGCTGGGTGCCGTCGCTGAGAATGTGACGGTATACGTTTAACGCCGCCAGGCTCGCCGCGCGAAACGCGCTCAATGGATATAGCGCAAGCTTGACCCCGACCGAGGCCAGTTGCTCGTTGCTAAACAGGGGCGTGGCGCCGAATTCGGTGATGTTTGCGAGTACCGGCACCCCTACCGCCTCGACAAACTGTTGATATTGCTCGAGCTCGGTCATGGCTTCCGGGAAAATCATGTCGGCGCCGGCTTCGACGCAAGCCTGGGCGCGCTCGATCGCGGCATTCATGCCTTCCACGGCAAGTGCGTCGGTGCGCGCCATGATGACGAAACCGGCATCGCTGCGCGCATCGACCGCGGCCTTGACCCGGTCCACCATTTCCGCGCTGGAAACGATAGCCTTGTTGGGCCGGTGACCGCAGCGCTTCTGCATGACCTGGTCTTCGATGTGGACGCCGGCGACGTCGGTGCGGATCATTTCACGGATGCAGCGCGCGATGTTGAAGGCCCCGCCCCAGCCGACATCGATGTCGACCAGCAGCGGCAGATCGCTCGCATCGGTGATGCGGCGCGCGTCTTCGAGCACGTCGGCGAGCGTGCTGATGCCGAGGTCGGGGGTGCCGAGCGAGCAGGCGGCGACGCCGCCGCCGGACAGGTAAAGCGCCTTGTGGCCGCTTTTCTGCGCCATGATCGCGTTGTAGGCGTTAACCGCGCCGACGACCTGTAGCGGATTGTTGGCCGCCACCGCCGCGCGTAGTTTGCTGCCGGGTGTTTGTGCTTCAGTCATTTTGATCCTCGAGTATTTTCCTGACGGTTTCCCAGGCGCCGCTGATGTGACGCCGCATTAATATTTCTGCCAGCTCTTCGTCGCGCCGGGCGATGGCGTTCGCGATCTGGCGGTGCTGGTCGAGCGCGATTTGCGCGCGCGCCGGGGAGCGTCCCGATTGGTGACGGCACATGCGAATCAGCTGGTAGAGTTCACCGTGCAGGTTTTCCAGTATCCACTGGTTGCGGCTGGCAAGCGCGATACGGTAGTGAAAATCGATGTCGCCCTCGCTTTGAAAGTAGGCCCTGCCTTCGGTTTTGTCGATGCCGTCCGCATGCGCCTCGAGCAGGTCCAACAGGGCGCTGATCTCGGCCTCCGACATCAGGCGCGCGGCGAGTCTCGCCGCCATGCCTTCCAGCGATTCACGCGCGATATAGATATCCTCCATCATCTTGCTATCGAGCCTTACCACGCGCGAACCGGCGTGCGGAATGCGCACGACCAGCTTGATTTGTTCGAGGCGATGAATGGCCTCGCGCAACGGGCCGCGGCTGATGCCGTACTTCAGGGCGAGGTCCGATTCGACGATTTTGGTGCCCTGCGCGAGCTGGCCGCTAATGACGTCGGCCTTGATGCTTTCGAAGCAGCGTCGCGCCAGGGTCGGTGCTTCGAGTGCTTCGCCAGGGTTAGCGGGTGTCGATGTTTCGTTCATAAATTGTCAACAATTGACGGGCCAATATGCAAATATCGGCTGAAATATGCATTTATTTGCTAATATTGTCAACAATAAGGCCGATAGAAAATAGCCTGTCCCTTGTTGACCTGGCCCCGAAACCAGGCGTATTGCGGGTTTGGAGAATTAATTTTCAGGATAAGTTAATTCAATAATAGTCATCTGTGTTAGCGGGTATCTTCAATAATGGGTATATTGTGCCCTCACCGTTGTCTTGCCAGACCGGTCTTTGACCGGGCTGGTCTTCGTTAACACCAGAGAAAAACCGTTAGCCGAGATACCTTGACCATAGAGGATATTCCATGAGTACTGATACCGTAACCATTATCGACGACTCCACCGGTAAAGAAGTCAAGTTACCGATTTTAATCCCCACCGCCGGCCCCGGGGTCATTGATATCGGTAAGCTCTACAAGGAACTGGGCTACTTTACTTACGACCCCGGTTTCATGTCGACGGCGAGCTGTTCCAGCGCAATCACTTTCCTCGATGGCGACCAGGGGGTCCTGCAGTACCGGGGATACCCGATCGATCAGCTCGCCGAGCAAAGCTCTTATCTTGAAGTCTGCTACTTGCTGCTGAACGGCCGCCTGCCGTCGCAAGACGAACTCGCCGAGTTCGAAGCCACCGTGACCAATCACACCATGCTGCACGAAGCCATGATCCGCTTTTTCTGGGGTTTTCGGCGCGATGCCCACCCGATGGCGATCATGGTTGGCGTGGTCGGCGCGCTCGCGGCGTTCTATCACGATCACATGGATATTCATAACGAAGAGCACCGCATGATTACCGCATATCGACTGATGGCGAAGATGCCGACCATCGCCGCGATGAGTTATCGCTACGCCAACGGCAAGCCGTTTGTCTATCCGAGAAATCATCTCAACTATACCGAAAATTTCTTGTACATGATGTTTTCGATGCCTTCGGAAGACTATACGCCGGATCCATTGCTCGCCAAGGCGCTCGATCTGATCATGATCCTGCATGCCGATCACGAACAGAACGCATCAACCGCGACGGTGCGCCTCGCCGGCAGCTCCGACGCCAACCCGTTTGCCGCGGTGGCCTCCGGTATTGCCGCGCTGTGGGGGCCGGCGCACGGTGGCGCCAACGAAGCGGTGGTGCGCATGCTCATCGATATCAACGAGTCGGGTAAACCGCTGCAGGCCTTTGTCGATCGCGCCAAGGACAAGAACGATTCTTTTCGCCTGATGGGCTTTGGGCACCGCGTGTACAAGAATTACGATCCGCGCGCCAAGCTGATCCGTGAAATATGCCACAAGTTGCTGAACGACATGGAGGCTACCGGTGAGCAGCAGAAATTACTGGAAACGGCGATGGCGCTTGAAAAGGTTGCACTCGAAGACGATTATTTCGTGCAGCGCAACCTCTACCCGAACGTGGACTTTTACTCGGGAATCATCTTTCTGGCGATGGGGATTCCGATGAACATGTTTACCGTCATCTTCGCGATGGCGCGCACTATTGGCTGGATTTCGCAGTGGAACGAAATGATGACGGATTCCGAGGCTAAAATAGGACGTCCCCGGCAGTTGTATAATGGCGCGATCGACCTCGATTACGTGCCGATTGATAAACGCTGATCGATCACTATTTATTTCTTCTGCAAACCAACGAGATTTCCGAAATGTTACAGGCTTACCGCGAACACATAGACGAACGTGCACAACAGGGCATTCCGCCCAGACCGCTGGATGCGCAGCAAACCGCCGATCTGGTCGAACTGATCAAGAATCCACCGGCCGGCGAAGAAAACTACCTGATGGAATTGCTCACCGAGCACGTCCCCGCGGGGGTCGACGAAGCCGCCTACGTGAAGGCGGGTTTCCTCGCCGCCGTCAGCCGCGGCGAGGCCGCGACCCCGTTGATCGACAAGGTCCGGGCAGTTGAAATTCTCGGCAGCATGCTGGGTGGTTACAACATCGAGCCGTTGATCGCCTGCCTCGATGATGACGAAACCGCGTCGGCGGCGGTGACCGCGCTATCCGGCGCCCTGCTGGTGTTCGACGCCTTTCACGATGTCGTCGACAAGGCCGAAGCCGGTAACACGCATGCCCGCAAGGTGCTTGAATCCTGGGCCAACGCCGAGTGGTTTACCTTTCGGCCGCCACTCGCCGATAAAATCACGGTGTCGGTCTTCAAGGTCCCGGGCGAAACCAATACCGATGATCTGTCGCCGGCGCAGAATGCCTGGTCGCGACCCGATATTCCCTTACACGCCAACGCGATGCTGAAAAATCCGCGCGAAGGACTGACCGACAAACCGCTCGAAAAGATCGGCGAGCTTAAAGAGCGGGGTCATCCGATCGCCTATGTCGGCGATGTCGTCGGCACCGGTTCGTCGCGTAAATCGGCAACCAACTCGGTGTTGTGGCACATGGGCGACGATATCCCCCATATTCCCAACAAGCGCAACGGCGGTTACTGCTTCGGCGGCAAGATCGCGCCAATTTTCTTCAATACCATGGAAGATGCCGGCGCCTTACCGATCGAAATGGATGTCAGCAAGATGGAAATGGGCGATGTCATCGATGTCTATCCGCACGAGGGCAGGGTTACGCGCCACGATAGTGATGAAGTGATCGCAACCTTCGAACTCAGCACCAACGTCCTCCAGGACGAAGTCCAGGCCGGTGGCCGTATCCCGCTGATTATCGGGCGTGGCCTGACCGGGCGCGCACGCGAGGCGCTGGGTCTGGGTGAAGCCGATCTGTTTGAAAAGCCCGAGATACCCGCGGATAGCGGCAAGGGTTATACCCTGGCGCAGAAGATGGTCGGCAAGGCCTGTGGTCTACCCGGCGTGCGCGCCGGCATGTACTGTGAGCCCAAAATGACCACCGTCGGTTCACAGGACACGACCGGGCCGATGACGCGAGACGAATTAAAAGACCTCGCCTGCCTCGGTTTTTCCGCCGACCTGGTGATGCAGTCTTTCTGCCATACGGCGCCCTATCCGAAGCCGGTGGATGTGGTTACCCACCACACGTTGCCCGGCTTCATGCAAAATCGCGGCGGCATCTCGCTGCGTCCGGGCGACGGCGTCATCCATTCGTGGATGAACCGTATGCTGTTGCCGGACACGGTCGGCACCGGCGGCGATTCGCACACCCGTTTTCCGATCGGTATTTCGTTCCCGGCCGGCTCCGGACTGGTCGCCTTTGCCGCGGCGACCGGAGTCATGCCGCTGGATATGCCGGAATCGGTACTGGTTCGTTTCAAGGGCGAGATGCAACCCGGCATCACCCTGCGCGACCTGGTCAACGCGATTCCCTACGCGGCCATTCAACGCGGCCTGTTGACGGTGGAAAAGAAGGGTAAAAAGAATGTCTTCTCCGGGCGCGTGCTCGAAATCGAAGGCTTGCCGCAACTCAAGGTCGAGCAGGCTTTCGAACTGTCGGACTCGTCGGCGGAGCGCTCGGCATCGGGCTGTGCCGTCAAGCTCGACAAGGAGCCGATCATCGAGTACATGAATTCGAATATCGTCATGTTCAAGTGGATGATCAGTGAAGGCTATGGTGATGTGCGCACGATTACGCGCCGCATCGATGAAATGGAAGCCTGGCTCGCCAATCCCGAGCTGCTCGACGGCGACGCCGATGCCGAGTACGCCGAGATCATCGAAATCGACCTCGACGAAATCAGCGAACCGTTACTGGCCTGTCCCAACGACCCCGATGACGTCAAACCCCTGTCGGCAGTCGCCGGGCAAAAAATCGACGAAGTTTTTATCGGTTCCTGCATGACCAACATCGGTCATTTTCGCGCCGCCGGCAAGCTGCTGGACAAGCTCGAGTCGCCGGTGGCGACACGCCTGTGGATCGCGCCGCCGACCAGGATGGACGAAGCGCAACTCACCGCCGAGGGTTACTACAATATCTTCGGCCGCACCGGTGCGCGCACCGAAATGCCGGGCTGTTCGCTGTGCATGGGCAACCAGGCGCGAATCGCGGAAAATTCGACCGCGGTATCAACCTCGACGCGAAACTTCCCGAATCGCCTCGGCACGGGCGCCGACGTGTACCTCGCTTCCGCGGAACTGGCCGCGGTTGCGTCGATCCTCGGCAAGATTCCGAGCACGGATGAATACATGCAATTCGCCAAAGATATCGACACGATGGCCGATGATGTCTACCGATACCTGAATTTCAACGAAATGGAAAACTACACTTCGGCGGCCGACAAAGCCTTCCCCGTCAAAGTGGCGTAAATCATCCCCGCTTGCGCGAGGATACTCGTTGCCCTTATGCGGGGACAGGCCAGGTTTTTCTTGGTAAATCCGGGGGACAGCAAACCTGCCTCGCCGATATATAGGTCAAGGTGATACAAACTATAAACAATAACTACTTGATTACACCTGAAATATGCGCATACCCTGCATCAATCCATACATAGACCAGGGCTCAATATCATGCAATTTACCTACGAACGCGAATTCACGTATACCCGCAATTACCAGGGTCCAATCCGTTGTGTCATTCTCGACTGGGCGGGCACTACCATGGATTTCGGTTGCATGGCGCCCGCCGTGGTTTTCCGGCAGGTATTCGAAAAGGCCGGTGTTCCCATCAGCCTCGAGGAAGCCCGAATTCCGATGGGAGCGCACAAAAGAGTCCATATTGGATTGATTTGCGAAATCCCCAGTGTACGCCGGCGCTGGATTGAGACGCACGGCAGCGAGCCGACAGACGATGACGTGGGCCGAATGTTCGATGATTTTGTGCCGATGCAGGAAGCCTGCCTGAGTGAATATTCGCAATTGATCCCGGGTACTCTCGAAGCGATCGCCGAGTGCCGTAAACGGGGTTACAAGATCGGTTCGACCTCCGGTTACCTGCCTGGCATGTTGGCTATCAATCTGGCCGATGCGGAAAAACAGGGATATGTCCCCGATGCAACTTTCGGTGCGGGCGATGTCAAACGCGGCCGCCCATTTCCCCACATGGTGCTGCGCAACATGCTCGAGCTCGATATTTCACCGGTTCAGTCGGTGGTAAAAATTGACGATACGCTGACGGGCATCGAGGAAGGATTGAATGCGGGTGCCTGGGGTATCGGTCTGGCTATTTCCGGCAATGAAGTCGGGGTTCAACTGGACGAATGGAATTCCTTCACGGAAGAGGTCAAGCAAAAACACCGTGACCGCATCTACCCCACCATGTATCAGCGTGGTGCGCACTATGTCATTGACAGTATCGCGGATTTGATCCCCTGCCTTGATGATATAGAGCAGCGCATGAGACGCGGCGAAAAGCCTTAATCCACTCACCAATCGTCATCCCCTGATAACCGGATAACGCTTTTCGGGACGACTACCAGGGCAGCGAGAAGGTCTTGACGTTGGTGTAGGAATTCATCGCTTCGATGACGCCTTCCTTGTAGCCGAGACCGGAATCCTTGATGCCGCCGAAGGGTGACATTTCGATGCGGTAGCCCGGGACTTCCCAGATGTTGACCGTGCCGGTTTCGAGTTCGTTGATAAAACGAATGATATCGTCCATGCGGTTGGTGCAAACGCCCGATGAAAGCCCGAATGCGGTCGAATTTGAAACCTCGATCGCGTGGTCGATATCTCTCACGCGGATGATCGGAATCGGCGGGCCGAAAGTTTCCTCGCGCACCAGATCGCAGTCAAAGGGAACGTGATCGAGCACCGTCGGCGAGTAAACCGCGCCCTGGCGGTCGTTACCGTACAACAGCGTGGCGCCTTTCTCGATGGCGTCGTTGACGCGGTCCTGAAAGAGGATCGCGGAAGCTTCGTTGATGACGGTGCCGACGTCGGTATCCGGATCCATCGGGTCGCCGTATTTCAATTTCGCCGCCTTTTCCGCAACCAGTGCGGCAAACTCATCGGCAACCGAATCGATGCACAGCACGCGCTTGACCGCGGTGCAGCGTTGCCCGGAATTCTTGGTGCCGCCGGCGACGGCAAGTTCGGCCGCCCTGTCGAGGTCGGCGTCGTCCATCACGATCAATGGGGCGTTACCGCCGAGCTCGAGCACGGTTCGGCGATAGCCGGCGGTTTCGGCAATATACTTTCCGACGCCAACACTGCCGGTAAAAGTAACCAGATCAATATGCCGGTTGGTCAGCATTTCGTCGCCCATATCGGCAGGTAATCCGGTAACAATCGATAACATTTGCGGTGGCAACCCCGCCTCGTAAAGAATGTCGGCCAGAAGCAGCGCAGTCAGCGGCGTCTGTTCGGTCGGTTTAGCGACCATGCAGTTATTGGTCGCGATCGAAGGCGCGATCTTGTGCGAAATCATGTTGAGCGGATGATTGAACGGTGTGATCGCCGAAATCGCGCCCAGCAGCGGATCGCGTTGCGTGAAAATCTTGCGTTGCTTGCCGTGCGGCGTCAGGTCACAGGAGAAGACCTGGCTGTCGTCGTTGATGCACAGTTGACCCGCGAGACTGTACACATCGAAGGCGCGTCCAACCTCATACAGGCTGTCCTTTTTACTGAGCCCGCTCTCGGCCGTAATCAGGTCGGAAATCTCGTCGCGGCGCGAGACGATGATCTCGGCGGTCCTGAGCAGGATTTGCTGGCGCTGGTAACGCGTCAACCGGGGTTTGTAGTTGGCGGCAATTTCGAAGGCGCCGGCGACCTGCTCACGACTCGCACGCGGCACGGCGCCGACCACCTCGCCGTTGTAGGGATTCAATACCTCGATGTTTTTACCGGTATCGCCATCGACGAGTTTGCCTGCGATACGCATTTTTTCATGCCGGGTGATCATGGGAGAGTCCATAGGTAATTCTCTAGTGTGCCAGGTGGTTGAGGGTGAGGTTGAAAATGTCGTAATTGTGCAGCTGCCGGGTCTGGTCGAGGCTTACCACCGGCTGGCTGACGATCAGCGGAACCGTCTGCTCGGTGACACCGCCGTGTGAGCGCAGCGGCGCGTCGAGGCCTGAAAGGTCGTGGCGCGACGCGGTAGTGCCGATGACGACCTCTTTGCTCGACACCAGGATGAGGTCGCCCATGCGATCAGTGGCCAGGTCAAAACGTTCGCAACCTTCGCGGTTGCCATACACGGCGTCGATGCCATCGATCGCGCCGAGTTCGCTTTTCAGTGTTTCGATATCGGCGCCGTCTGGCAGGTAGACGGTCGCGTAGGAGCCAAGCGCGCCGTGATGCACGACGTAGGGATCGGTAATCGGCAGGATCACGCGCGCCGCGCCCGGGGAAAGAATGCGATCCATTTCATCCTGAAGGTAAATGACATTGGGATCGCCGAGCGCATCGTGCTTGGCGTTCATGCCGTGATCGGCGGTCAACGCGATCACCGCACCGAGCGCATCTAGCTGCGCCCAGTACTTATCCATCATCGCGTAGAACGAATTGGCGCCGTCGCTACCCGGCGCGAACTTGTGCTGGATGTAGTCGGTGGTGGACAGGTACATCAGGTCCGGGCGGACCGTTTCCATCAGCTTGACGCCGGCGGCGAAGATGAACTCGGACAGTTCGGCGCTGTACACCGAAGGCACTTCCATGCCGACCATGTCGAGCACGTTTTCGATACCGTTTCCGGCGAGGCTGACCTGGTCCGATTTCTCCGATGAAAAACAGATCGCGCCATTCTCGCCGAGTTCCAGCTCGTTACCGAGCAGGCGCCGCAGCTTGTCTTTCGCGGTGATGATCGCAACCCTGGCGCCCGCATCCTGGAAGGCCTTGAAAATGGTCGGTGTGCGCAACAATTCGGGTTCGTTCATCATCACTTCGCGATCGTTGTCACGGTCGTAGTAAAAGTTACCGCAGATGCCATGTACGACCGGGGGTACGCCGGTGACGATGGAGATATTGTTCGGATTGGTGAAACTCGGCACCACGCAATGAGCGCGCAAATCGCTACCTTGCCGTTCGACGATGTTCTTCATCCACGGCATGACGCCGGCCGCAATCGCCTGCTCGATGTAATCCGGCTCCGAACCATCGATGCAGACCACGACACAGGGTTTTTGCGGCCAGCGATAGTCGCGGCCGTTGACACTGATTAGCGGTTTTTCCGGGCTCATGTTGTATCCGATCAGGTTAAAAGCTGCGCCAATATACCGTTATCTCGATTAAGGTAAAATCGATATTGCAGATGCTATCTATAGGCATCACCTATAGGCTAAACGATTACGGACCGTTATCCTTCTGGCTCGCGCTGATCATGCCGAGAAAGGCGTCGTTGACCCGCAGCGATCGCATTTCCTGCAGGCAGACCACGTACTCGGCATGCGCCAGGTCGGCATTGCTGACCGGCAGGGCGCGCAATCGTGAATCGGCAAGCAGTTCACCCTCGGCGACGATACCGACACCGAACCCGGCCGCGACCGCTTCACGTACGCCTTCACGGCCGCTGATTTCCATGACATCGTCGAGCACCAGTCCGGCCGCGGCTATCGCTTCTTCGAAGATGGATCGCGTGCGCGAGCCTTTTTCGCGCAGAATAATCCGCTGGGTAACCAGTTCCTCGAGCGACACCGAGCGGCGCTCGGCCCAGTCGTGCTCCTGGCTGACGAAAACGACGAGCCTTCCTGGCAGCAGCGGTATCGAGTAAAGCTTGTCTTCCCCCGGCGGAATATTCGGTAAAAAGGCGATGTCACAGCGCCGCGATTCGATCCACGACATCAGTTGCTGCGAATTGCCGTACTGAATCGAGATCTGGATACCGGGGTAGAGACGCTGGAACTGGGCCAGCAGCGGCGTCGCGATATACGGGGAATCGGCGGCGACGCGTAATTCACCCGACGTCAGCGCGCGCGCCGATTGCAGTAAATGTTCGACTTCCTCCTCATGGCGAAACAGTTGACGCGTAATATGAAATGCCGATCGGCCGATGTCGGTCAATTCGATGCGTCGCCCCAGGCGCACAAACAGCTTGGTGCCGTAACGCTCTTCCAGGTCTTTTACCTGGCCGGACAGCGTAGGCTGTGTGATGTGCAGCATTTCCGCGGCGCGCGTGAAACTGCCGTGGGTGGCGACCGCGTGGAACGAACGTAGATGGGCATGTGATATCGGCATAATCTATTCGAGGCATATGTATTATCGATTTGCTAGATAGTATTTATCAGCGGTATAAATGGCAACCTTATCAAACACTAGCAGGATCAAATCAATGACCGACAATTCCAGCATCGATGCCGCCCGTTCACCCAGCGGTGATCCCTACCTGCTGACACCGGGTCCGCTGACGACGTCGCTCTCGGTAAAACAGGCGATGCTGCACGATTACGGTTCGCGCGACGCCACCTTCATCGATCTGAATGCACGCATCCTCGAACGCCTGGTGGCGATCGTCAATGGCGCCGGCAGTCATGTCAGCGTACCCCTGCAGGGCAGTGGCACCTTCGTGGTCGAAGCGATGATCGGTGTGTTCGTTCCGGCCGATGGCAAATTGCTGATCCTGATCAATGGCGCCTACGGGCAGCGCATCGCTAAAATTTGCGACTATTACCGGCGTAGCTACCTTGTCCACGAATCCAGCGAAGATGTGCCGGTCGATACCGCCCTGCTCGACGCAACGCTTGCCGCCGATACCGGCATCAGCCACGTGGTGGTCGTGCATTGTGAAACAACCTCGGGCATATTGAATCCGATAAAGGAAGTCTCGCAAATCGTTGCGCGCCATCAACGTAGCCTGCTCATCGATTCGATGAGCGCTTTCGGCGCCTTGCCGCTCGATGCCAGCGAGATCGAATTCGATGCCGTGGTTGCTTCCAGTAACAAGTGCCTCGAAGGCGCCCCGGGAATGGGGTTTTGCGTTGCGCGCGCGCGCGCCCTGGAAAAGACCGAGGGCAATTCACCGTCGCTGGTGCTCGACCTCTACGAGCAATGGCGGGCGATGCAGAAAAATCGCCAGTGGCGCTTCACGCCCCCGACCCATGTTTTGCTCGCCTTTGACCAGGCGCTCAGCGAGTTCGAAGCCGAAGGCGGTGTCGCCGGAAGGGGCGGGCGCTATCGCGCCAATTGCGATTTACTGGTGTCCGGGATGCGCGCGATGGGATTCACGACCCTGCTGCCCGATGAACTGCAGGCGCCGATTATCATCACTTTCCACATGCCGGCCAATCCCGAATTCGATTTCAACGCGTTTTACGACGGGCTCAAGGCGCAGGGCTATGTCATATATCCCGGCAAGCTGACGGTTGCGGACAGTTTTCGCATGGGCTGCATCGGCCGGCTCGACCAGCAGCACATGCTGGGCGCGCTCGACGCCGTCAGGAATATGCTGGATCAGTTTGGCATCGATAAGATCAGCGCCACCTGCGAAAGTCCTGCCGCGTAAAACCCTCGAGACGACCCGGATTCGGGCAGGTTTGGGCCTGTCCGTCGTCAAATTTTCAGGATGTACTACACTCATCCTGTTGACTTACCAAAAGATGGGCTACGGGTGCCGATAAAAAAGAATATCTGGCTGCTTTTTTATGCGTGTCTGGCGCTGGGGCTGGTGTACCTGGTTGCTAGCGCCTACTCCCGGTGGGAAGCAATAAAAACCGATGCCATTGTCGAGCTCGCCTACCTCAACCGGATTTTCTCGTCCTCGCTAACCCTGAATTTTGATCAGCAGGAGATCATGCTCGATTTGCTCGGGCACCAGCTTCTGGCGGAAGACTCCAAGACCAGCATCGCCGACGAGCAAAGAATGCTCGACAGTATACTGAAGCAAAATCATTCGCTGCTTGCCTTCGGCCTGGCCAACCTGGACGGTGAAATCGTGCTCGGCAGTTCCAATCTCGATCTCGACAGGATGCCGAATTTGAAGCAGTTTGAAAACAGCCGCAAGAGTTTCCTCAAGGCAATGGAACTCGAGCGCATGGTCCTCGGCAGGGCTTATTTCCTGACGGCGCTCGACGACCAGGTGATCCCGATTCGAAAGGGTATTCGCGATAACGAAAATCGCCTTGTCGGGATGATGACCGCGGGCATAAAGCCGCGTGAACTGTTACCCCAGCTGGACTCCATCAAGCTCGAAGGCGTCGATGCCATGCCCTATCGTCTGCAGATATTTCACGACTACGATTTTTACTATGCCTTCGTCAGCGGCACCACCGAAAATTCGCAACTGCGCGAAATTATCGATACGCCGATCCCCGCGCAATACATTCAAATGCTGGATCAGTCCGCCCGCCAACAGTTAGGGCTGGGCCTTGAAGATCTTCGCGATCGATCGGCGCCGGTGGTTTTTAGCGCGCCCGACCGCCAGGGCAAGACCAATCTGTATTCGCTGAACTACCTGCCAAAATACCAGATCTGGGTCAACTCGATCGTGGCGCGCGATTTTCTGCTGGCGCAGCTCTGGCCGTCGCTTATCTTCTACATGATTACTTTCCTGGTCGTGTCAGGCCTCGCTTACTTCCTGTTCAGGCAGATTGCCCGCGTCGAGCAGAGAAACCACGATGAACTACTCAGGCAGGCGAGCCGAGATTTCCTCACCGGATTGAAGAACAGGCAGTTTCTGCGCCTCGCCGAAGCGGCCTGGACCGGCAAGGGCGCCGCCCCGTTTTCGGTATTTTTCATTGACCTCGATAACTTCAAGAATATCAACGATAGCCATGGCCATTCCTATGGCGACGTTCTGCTCAAGCAGGTCGCGCAACGCCTGCTCTCGATATTCAGCGACAAGGACCTGGTCTGCCGGCAGGGTGGCGATGAATTTATCGTTATTTCGCATAAATGTGACGAAGCCTCGATCATGAGGTTGGCGTCCGAAGTGCTGGAGTCACTGGCGTCGCCGTACTATGTCGAGAATTATAACTTCGTCATGGGCGCCAGCATCGGGGTCGCGCATTTTCCGACGGATGGCGATTCCTTCGAAACCCTGTTCAGCGCGGCCGATACCGCCATGTACAAGGCCAAGAACGTCAAAAACAGTTTTTACATCTTTTCCAGTCAACTGCACGACGAGCTGATGGAGACCACCGATATTCAGCAAGCCTTGCCAAAGGCGCTGGAGGAGGGGGAATTTTCGCTGGTTTATCAGCCGCAGGTGCTCGATGGGCAGTTGCCGGTCGGGGTCGAAGCCCTGATCCGATGGAAGAACGGCGACCTGGGGCAGGTTCCGCCGGATCGCTTTATTCGCGTCTCCGAGGGCAATGGCATGATTATCGACATCGGCCACTTCGTCATCGACCAGTCGCTTTACGATCTGGCCGAGATAAATCGCCATCACTTCGGCCAGAACCTGGGACATCACTACCAACAGAGTCTCGATTTATCGATAAACGTCTCGATCAGGCAGTTGCAGGAAAACGGCTTTACCGAACGTCTGTCCGCGAGCCTGACGAAATATGATTTCCCGGCAAACCAGCTAACGCTGGAAATCACCGAGGGGATTTTTGTCGACGACCTGCAATACCTGATACCGGTGCTGCACAAGATCCGCAGTCTCGGGGTCAAGTTGTCGATGGATGATTTCGGCACAGGCTACTCGTCGCTGAGCCTGCTCAAGCAATTGCCGATCGACGAACTGAAAATCGACAAGAGTTTCATCGACAACATCACCACCCACAACGAAGATCGCCTGATGGTGCTTAACATCATCGATATCGCGCAGAATCTCGGCATCAAGGTGGTTGCCGAGGGCATCGAGCAGGGAGAGCAGTCCCGTCTGTTGCTCGAACTCGACTGTAATCTCCAGCAAGGTTACTATTACTGCGGGCCGGTCAATTTCGATCAATTGATCGATTATTGCGAACAATCCATCTGGCGTTTTGACAACATCGCCGAAAATTAGAATCGATAACGCAGCGCGGAATATTCCTCCGCGCCCGGCGGTATGCTGAACCCCGTTTGACCTGTATCATATCGGCTACTATTCAGTCCCGATTTCGTTTGCTATCTGCAAAATAGTTAATGCAATATAGCGGTTTCGATTCCAACAATCCCAAAGGAACACAGCCATGTCAAATACGATTCCCGAACGCGCCAGCGCCGTAATAATTGGTGGTGGCGTCATCGGTTCCAGCGTCGCCTACCATCTCGCGAAGCTGGGCTGGAGCGACGTCGTACTGCTGGAGCGCGTCCAGTTCAGTTGCGGCACCACCTGGCATGCGGCCGGGTTGGTCGGCACCATGCGCGCCAACGAGTCGCATGCGCGGTTGTGCGAGTACTCCATGGCGGTGTTGAAAGAACTCGAAGCGGAGACCGGGCAGGCCACCGGTTTCAGGCAGGTCGGCTCGCTGACGATCGCGCATAGCGAGGCGCGCTTCCAGGAGTTGAAGCGGGTGGCGGCGATGAACAACGCCTTCGGGGTGACGCGCGTCGATATCATTACCGCGGAAGAAGCGAAGTCGATTTATCCCTTTCTCGAGACCGGTGATTTGCTGGGCGCGAGCTGGGTGGAGCAGGATGGCACCGCGAGCCCGGTCGATGTGACCCAGGCCTTTGTCAAAGGCGCGCGTAAGCGCGGCGCGTTGTGTCTCGAAGGCGTGCGCGTCACCGGCATCAAACAGGCCAACGGGCGGGTCAGCGGCGTGGTCACCGACCAGGGTGAGATTGCGGCGGATTTTGTCGTCAACTGCGGCGGCCTGTGGGGTCGGGAAATCGGGCGAATGGCGGGCGTCAGCGTGCCGCTGCATGCCTGCGAACACTACTACGCACTAACCGAGAAACTGGATGGTTTACCGCATGACCTGCCGGTGATGCGTGACTACGATCGTTGCGCCTACTACCGCGAGGATGCCGGCAGCCTGATGGTCGGCGCGTTCGAGCCGAACGCGTTGCCGTGGGGGCAGCAGGGCATACCCGATGACTTTTCGTTCGAGGAACTCGAGGGTCACATGGACGAGCAGTTCATGCCGGTGCTCGAACACGCGATGCAGCGGGTACCGATGTTGCAGGAATGCGGTTGGCGCAAGTTTTTCTGCGGTCCGGAAAGCTTTACTCCGGACGACCAGTTTCACATGGGTGAGGCTCCCGAGCTGAAGGGATTTTACGTTGCCTGCGGGTTGAACTCGGTTGGCATACAGACTTCCGGCGGTCTCGGACGCGCCCTTGCCGACTGGATGGACAAGGGGCATGCGCCGATGGACCTGTGGGGCAATGACATTCGCCGCATGTTCCCGTTTCAGTCGACGCAGAAATACATCGAAGAGCGCGTTACGGAGACTCTGGGGCTGCTCTATGACAATCACTACCCTTACAAGCAGTTGGAAACGTCGCGTAATCTGCGACATTCCCCGATCCACGAAAGGCTGGCCGGGCGCAACGCCTGTTTCGGCGAGGCCGCCGGCTGGGAGCGCGCCAACTGGTTTGCGCCCGAGGGCGTGGAGCCGAAGTACGAGTACAGTTTCGGCAAACAGAACTGGTTCGAGCACAGCGCCGCCGAACACCGCGCCGCGCGCGAGAAGGTGGTGCTGTTCGACCAGAGCTCGTTTTCCAAGTACCTGGTACAGGGCCGCGACGCGGTCAAACTGTTGCAGCGTATTTCCAGCGCCAATATCGATGTCGAGCCGGGGCGCATGGTATACACCCACTGGCTCAACGACCACGGCGGAATCGAGGCCGATTTGACGGTGACGCGGATCGCCGAGGACGAGTTCTGGGTGATCAGCGGTGCAGCGCAGACGATCAAGGACCTGCACTGGATGAAATCGCACATCGCCGAGGGTGAATTCTGTTGTATCAGCGACATCACCAACGCCTGGGCGATGCTGGGCGTGATGGGTCCCGATAGCCGGGCGCTGCTCGGCGCCGCCCTCGATCACGACTTCAGCACCGCGAATTTCCCCTTCGGCGATTTCCACGCGCTCGAGCTCGGCATGTCGCGCGCCTATGCCGGGCGCGTATCCTACGTCGGCGAACTGGGCTGGGAGTTATACGTGCCGGTGGACCAGGCGCGGCACGCCTTCGACTACCTGTGGGAGCAGGGGCGGGATCATGGCCTCGGTCTCGCCGGCATGCATGCGCTCAACTCTTGCCGCATCGAGAAGAAGTTCGTGCATTACGGTCACGACGTCGCCGACCACGACACGCCGCTGGAATGCGGCATGAGTTTCGTCTGCGCCCTCGACAAGGAGATCCCGTTTATCGGCCGCGACGCGATCCTGAAGCAGAAGGAGAGCCGCGCTTTCATGAACAAGCGCCTGGTGCAATTCTTGTTGCGGGACCCGGAACCGGTGTTCTGGCACCACGAACCGATCCTGCGCGACGGTGTCATCGTCGGGCACCTGACCTCGGGAGATTACGGTCATACGCTCGGCGGCGCGGTGGGCCTCGGATACATCGAGGTCGACGAAGAAGTGAGCAAGGAGTACATCGATGCGGGCAGCTTCGAGATCGATGTGGCCGGCGAGCGCATACCGGCGACGGCAAGCTTGAGCGCGCTTTACGACGCCAAAGCGGAACGCATGCGCGGTTAGCCTGCCGTTGCTTTCCCAGGGAGGTTCTCGCAGAGGCGCCGAGACGCAGAGAACGCTGAGGGCATGTTGCGGGGTGCGTGTCTGGGCACTCTATTTCAACAACGACAACCTCTTTTTCCCTCCGCGCGCGCTGCGCTCCCCGCACCTCTGCAAGAACCTTTATCAAGTAGGCCTGCAGTGGCTCCGTCTTCTCACCAGTCAGTCATTGGATGATATTGCGAGAGCCTTGGGGTGAAATTCCCCGGGCTACTCACTCCCGAAAGCAGTAACCTCGCAGAATTCATTACCGAAAGACAGGATCTTGATAGAATGGCGCGATTCCGATTCGTCTCCCAGGGAGAAATCGGGATTCTCAAGCTGTTTTTTTTTGCTTACAAATAATTTGGAATACTGCTCCTTCCTTGCCATGGCTAACACTGGATACCCCAATGTCATCCAACCAGAATCTTAAAACTATCCGTTTAAATGAGGCGGATAACATCGTTGTTGCCCGTGTGCCGCTTGATCCCGGAGCGCTGGTTCAGGAGGAAAATATAACAACATCCGATGAAATCCCTCGTGGTCATAAAGTTGCGACGGGAGATATTGGCAAAGGTCAGGTGGTTCGGAAATACGGTCAGATTATTGCTTTTGCGACCCATGATATTGGTAAGGGCGAACATGTTCATTCTCATAATGCCGAGTATGCCGATTATGATCGGGATTATGCCTGGAGTGCTGAAGCCCGAGATACCGGTTTTATAGCTGAAAATGAGAGGGCAACATTCGAAGGTTATATTCGTGAAGACGGCCGTGTCGGAACGAGAAACTACATCGGTATTCTTGCCAGTGTCAATTGCTCCAATTCGGTTGCCCGCCTGATTGCCGATCAATTTCCCGCCGAAGTCATGCAACCCTGGCCAAATGTCGATGGAGTTGTTGCCTTGCCACATCAGACCGGGTGTTGTATCCCGCTTGATGGGGAGACGCATGGAAATCTGGAACGCAGCTTGACAGGTCTTGCCAGGCATCCAAATTTTGCCGGTGTCTTAATCGTCGGCCTGGGCTGTGAAGTCGCCCAAATCGATAAAATGCTTGAGAAAGCTGATCTGAAGAAATCAGATACTTTGCAAACCCTGGTAATTCAGGAGTGTGGGGGAACCGCCGCAACTGTATCTGCCGGGACTAAATACATTGAAGGAATTCTGGATAAAGCAAATCATTGCAGACGTTCCACCTGTTCTGCCAGTCATCTGACAGTTGCGCTGGAGTGTGGGGGCTCGGATGGATATTCCGGCATAACGGCCAATCCTGCTTTGGGTGTCGCTGTCGATTTTCTCGTTCGTAATGGAGGGACAGCTATTCTCGCGGAAACACCCGAGATATATGGTGCAGAGCATTTGCTGACCCGGCGGGCTATCAACCGGGAAATTGGTGAAAAGCTGATCAGACGCATCGAATGGTGGGAAAAGCACACCGCGGCAAATCAGGCGAAAATGGACAATAATCCGACACCTGGAAATAAAAAGGGTGGTCTAACAACGATTCTGGAAAAGTCCCTTGGTGCTGTTGCCAAAGGTGGCACAACGACCCTGGTCGATGTATACCGCTATAGCGAGCCTGTTGTCGCAAAGGGGTTTGTGTTTATGGATACCCCGGGATATGACCCGGCTTCAATCACCGGGATGGTTGCCGGTGGTGCAAATGTAACCTGTTTCACGACAGGACGTGGCTCAGTCTATGGCGGGAAACCCGTGCCGAGTATCAAGCTGGCAACCAATACAGAGATGTATATTCGGATGCAGGATGATATGGATATCAATTGTGGTGTCATCGTTGACGGAACGGCAACAACGGAAGCGGTTGGCCAGCAAATTTTTAAAGAAATACTCGATACAGCTTCTGGAAAAATGCCCTTAAGTGAGCAGCATGGAATTGGCGATCTCGAATTTTGCCCATGGCAAATTGGAGCCGTAATGTAAGGCTAGCCTTGTCAAATTGCTGATGTCCGTACGCAAGAGGCGGGGCCTGTTGAAACCCCGGGGTTTCAGGTCCCGCGCCAGGCCTGGGTGCGCCGCACCATCTTGCGCGAGACGAACTGGTGAATCAGGCGCGCGCTGACATTTGTGTAGAAAATCATCATGCCCATCGCCGCGGCCGGGGCAACATCGCCGGCGTCGTCCATGTTAAGAACCGCGACCGAGGCGAGTGTAGTGTCCGGCGAATAAAGGAAAATGACCGCCGACACCGTCGTCATCGCGTTGACGAACAGGTAGATCGATATATCAAGGATCGACGGCAGGCACACCGGCACCGTCACTTTCGACAGCAGCTTGTGGAATGGCTGTTTCAACGAGGCGGCGACCGATTCGAATTCCCGGTCCATCTGTTTCAGCGCGGTCACCGCGGTCAGGTGCGATACCGTATAAAAGTGGGTGACGCTGCAGATCACCATGATCGCCAGGGTGCCGTAAATCGAATTTAACGGGTTATCGGGATTGTTGAAGAAAAAGATATACGCGAGGCCGAGCACCATGCCCGGAATCGCCATCGGCATCATCGCGAGGAACTGAAAGCTTGAGCGCGTGGTGAAAAAGCCGTTGGTTTTCTCGACCATGTAGGCACCGGTGAATACGACGATAGTACCGGCGAACGCGGTGTACAGGGCAAGTTGAATCGAGTTGGTGTACGAATCCCAGCCGCCGCCGTCCATGACCTTGAAATTATAGTTATCCAGGCTCAGGCTCAGATTGTAGGGCCAGAACTTGATCAGCGCCGCGTACTGGCAGACGGCGATAAGACCGACGATGAAGATCGCAATCAGTGAGCAGTAGCCGAGGCAGATCCGGTCGAACTGCTTGTGCGGTTTGGGTACGTACGGGACCGAGCGCGCCGACAACTGCGCCACCTGTTTCTTTTGCACGTAGCGATCGATGCCGAAAGCCAGCAAAGCCGGAACCAGCAACACCACGGAAACCACCGCGCCCATCTCGAAATTCTGCTGGCCGATGACCTGCTTGTAAATATCGACCGCCAGCATGTTGTATTGCCCGCCGATGACCTTGGGCAGGCCGAAATCGGTAATTACCAGGTTGAACACCACGAATGCGGCCGAGATCAATCCGTAACGCGCGCCCGGGATGGTCACGGTCCAGAAAGTGCGCCAACGGCTGGCGCGAAGCGCGGTCGCGGCTTCGTACAGGCGCCCGTCGGAAATCCCCAGCGCGGTGGTGATGATGATGAGTGCGTGCGGGAAGGTGAAGAAGACCGAACCTATGACAATACCGATGGGCCCGTATATCGATTCGCCCATCAGTAAGCCCTTGATCATTCCCTGGTTGCCAAACAGATAAACCAGTGCGATCCCGGGCAGCAGTGACGGTACCAGGATCGGAATCATTGCGATCAGTTTGAATAGCCCCTTGAAGCGCATCGTGCTGCGATTGATCGCATAAGCGAAACCAAACGCGAGGCTGACGGTAATAATGGTGCTCAGGAGTGATATGAACAGCGAGTTCTCGATCGAGCGAAACAGCGCCGGTGTTGAAAAGTAAGTGCGGAAGTTGTCGAGCCCGGTGTCGGCCGATGCACGTAAGACGATGCGTCTGAATTCGTTCGAACTGTACTCGTGCCAGTCGGTATCATCGACGCGATCGGTTTTGAACAGAAAAGAGGTGTCGCCCCTGACCTGCCTGAGCTTGTACAACGTCGGGCTGCGGAAACTGAAATCGGGGAATAACTCCGTCGGCGCGAGGCGGCCGTCGGAACTGGTAACCAGGTCCTCGGGCTTGAACCTCTGCACCTTCTCGTTTTGCGCCGCCGCGCTGAAGGTCTCGCTCCAACCGTCACCGGTGTTGACCTGGAATTCGAAGTTGGTGAGATCGAAAGCATAGGTTGAAAACGATTTCGACAGCATCGCGTAAAGCGGAAACGCGAGCGAAATCAGCAGGTACAGGCAAATAACCAGGATGAAACCGACCATAACGCGGTCATCCTTGCTGGTCTTTGGTTTGATCAGCGGTGCGGCGGGTGCTGCAATGGCTGTCTGATAGGTCATGTCGGCCAGCCTATGCGCTTGCGGCGGGCGGGAATACCCAGAGCCGATCCGACGGCAGTTTTACGCGAATCCTCGAATCCGTGGTGACCTCGAGCCTGCGCATCGCGTTGATCGACAGGTCCGCCACCAGGGTTGCGCCACCGAGTGCGTTGTTTTTCAGCGAAACGCGCCAGAATGATCCGAGAAATTCCATCGATTCGATTTCCACTTCGAGACTGTTCTCCAGATTGGTGTCGCTGCTGGAATAATCCCCGACTCCCTGCGGCACGATGTCTTCCGGACGGATAGCCGCGACCACCGGGGCATCGCTCGTGAGCCCGTGATTGCGCGATGTGAAGTTCATCTCGCCGATGGAAACACCGTTGGCGCCATTGGCGCGCCCCTCGACCTGGTTCATGGCGCCGATGAAGTCGGCGACGAACAGCGTATCGGGCTCGCGGTAAATATTGGTCGGCGTGCCAACCTGCTCGATGACGCCGTGATTCATGACGACGATTCGATCCGCCATGGTCAGCGCCTCTTCCTGATCGTGCGTGACCATAACCGTGGTCACCCCGAGACGCCGCTGCAGGTCTTTCATTTCGTGGCGCAGATGCGCGCGCACCTTGGCGTCGAGCGCCGATAACGGTTCATCGAGCAACAGCAGACCCGGAGAGGTTGCCAGCGCGCGCGCCAATGCGATGCGTTGTTGCTGCCCGCCCGATAATTGTGCTGGATATTTGGGGCCCTGGTCGGGCAGTCCCACCAGCTCCAGCAATTCGTTAACACGTTTGTCGACGGCCGATTTTTCGAGTTTCTGGTTCTCGAGCCCGAAAGCGATGTTGCGTTCGGCAGTCAGGTTTGGAAATAACGCATAGGATTGAAAAACGATGCCGAAATCGCGTTCCGACGGCGGCAGTGCCGAAATATCGGCATCGGCCTGGCGTACCGTGCCGGATGTCTGGATATCGAGACCGGCGATTGCCCGCAGCAAAGTCGTTTTGCCGCAGCCCGAAGGTCCCAGAAAGCAGATGAATTCACCCTCGTAAACGTCGAGCGAGACACTGTCGAGCGCAACGAAGCTGCCGAATTTCTTGGTAAGCCGATCTATATGGAGATAAACCTCCGAACTGGGGCCAGCCCCGGTTTGTTCTGTCATGATCAAGCACCTGCCGAGTAGAGAGTGTTCCCCGGAGAAATAACACCATAGTCAAAAATGGCCTGACCCCTGGGTGGGTCAGGCCGTATTATAGTACTCCGTCAATGAGATATCATAGGGTTCAGCCAGTCAGGAAGCGGTTAGCTGCTAGGCGTGCGACTGCAGGACTAGCTGTGGCTAATTCAAAGGAGCACAACAACGCAGATAGCCGCTTCCTGGCTGGCCCGAAGGGAGCGCCCCAAATCGGCCAATGCCGCGTTGCAGTCCTTGTAAAGGGCATGCCAGGGCCGACCCCGCGAGCGCAGCGAGTGCAGTGGGTCTTCCCTGCGGACTGCGCCTTGCCTTGGCCGATTTGGGACGCTCTGAATCCTATGATATCTCATTGACGGAGTACTCGCAGCTACCGATGCTTACTTGGCGTCTGATTTCGAATCGTAACGATTCAGCCACTCGGCCAGAATAGCCTTGCGGTTATTGGCGGCCCACTCGAAGTCGTTGGTGATCATTTTCTCCAGCAGGGTGGGCGGAAAGTATTCGACCGGCTTGGCTACGCCGGGCATGCCGACCACCGCGTAAGCGGTGTTGTACATTTCCATGGCCTTGCGTGAAATCGACCAGTCCATCAGGGTTTGCGCGGCTTCGAGTTTGTCGGTGCCGGCAATAATCCCGGATGCTTCCATTTCCCAGCCTACGCCCTCCGCGGGAACGATAATATCGATTGGCGCTCCCTTGGCCTTGGACCGGGCGCCGCGGAAAGCGAAGGAAATCCCGATCGGGATTTCACCTGCCGCGGCCAGCTTGCAGGGCTTGGAGCCGGAATGGGTGTAACGCGCGATATTCTTGTGCAGGCGATCCATGAAAGCCCAGCCGCCCTCGTTCTTGCCGAACATCTGTAGCCAGCTGGATACATCGAGGAAACCGGTGCCTGATGAATTCGGATTTGGCATGATCAGGTGCCCCTTGTACATCGGCTTGAGCAGGTCGCTCCAGGTTTTCGGCGGCTCGAGGTTATGCTTGGCCGATTCGACCGTGTTGTAGCACACCGCGGCCACCCACGCGTCCATTCCGGTCCAGGACGGCACCGAACTCTGGTCGACAAATTTCGGGTCCAGTTTTTCGACACCCTTCGGCGCATAGGGTTCGAGCATGCCTTCGCTCTTCATCAATAACAGCGAGGTCCCGGCCAGGCCCCAGATCACGTCGGCCTGCGGGTTGTTTTTTTCCGCGAGTAACTTGGCGGTAACGATACCGGTTGAATCACGAACCCACTTGATATTTATGTCGGGATGATCCTGGTTAAAGGTTTCGGCATAACGGGCCAGGTCTTCTGCTTCTACAGCGGTGTAAACCGTCAGGTCAACCGCTACCGCGGAACTCCCGAATGCTAACATTGAAAGCCCTGTTACCGTGGCCATCAAGCTGCGCTTGGTAAATACGTTTGTTATCATGTTACTTCCCCTCCCGAGGCATTATTAGGTGTCGATTTGAAGTATAGCTTTAGTGTATTTATTTTATTCATGCGCGAATAACTATACGCGTTCAGCATAGTACCGGCAGCTGGCGGTTTAAACCTGGAAAACGCAGTAGGGCGCGAAAAAGATGTGCACCAAAAGTAGGCGCCATGAGGCGACCGATTGATTTAGATAGCGTAATGAAAAAATGCCTGGTCACCTTATTGGTGATAAGCACTTTTTTCATATAGCTAGATGAATCAATCGCTTGTGCAGACTCACGTGATCCTACTGCGTTTTCTAGGTTAAAACAAGCTTAATTCAATCCCGAAAAAACTGATTGCATTGATAATAAGCCTGCATTAGCGCCACTAGGAGTCTGTCGGGTTTAGGGAATCGTAGCGAGGCGAGTGGGAAATCGAGTCCATTTTCCCATCGCCGCACGACTGCATGGACGCAGCGTCCCGGCGTACCGGCGGTCCGACGCTTCGGGGTAGAACAATGCAGCGGTCCGACGTATCGGAGCAATTCTCGAGTAGATTCTCCCTAAACCCGACAGGCTCTTAGCCAGCCCCGATCTAAACGTAATCCTTGTACTTGTCGAGGAAACGGATCGGCCTGGACAGGGCGTCGCGGCGGAAGGGATCGCCGAGTTCGCGCGTGCACATGATTTCGAGCACGGTGGTCTTGCCGCTGTTCATTTGCATGTCGATGGCCTTTTCCAGCGCCGGACCGACGTCTTCGAGCCGATCGACGGTGATGCCCTCGGCGCCCATCGCTTTGGCGATGCCGGCCCAGGATTCGCTTTCGAGTTCGCCGGCGACGAAGCGGCGATTGTAGAAGTCGACCTGGTTTTTCTTTTCCGCGCCCCATTGGCGGTTGTGGAATACGACCGCCGTAACCGGGATGTCGTGTCGAACCGCGGTCATGGTTTCCATCATGCTCATGCCCCAGGCGCCGTCACCGGCATAGGCGATGGCGGGGCGATCCGGACAGGCCACCTTGGCGCCCATCACGGTTGGCAGCGCGTAACCACAGTTGCCGAAACTCATCGGTGCGAGGAAACTGCGCGGCTCGTCGAAGCGCAGGTAAGAGTTTGCCACCGAGTTGATATTACCGATGTCGGTTGAAACCATTTTGCCTGGCGGCATCGCCTTTTCGAGTTCACGCAACACCTGGCGCGGGTGCAACCAGTTGCCTTCTTCCTTGCCCTGCTCTTCGATCATATCGAGGCTGTAGGCATCCTTCTCGTGAGCCCAGTTGTCGAGCTCCTCTTCCCAGGCCGCTTTTTCCGCGGCAATTTCTTTGGTGCGAGCATCCCTGGTTTCGTCGCACGCCAGCGACTTGTCGGCGATACGGCTCATCAGCGCTTTCGCGCTGGCGCCCGCGTCGCCGCAGATACCGACCGATATCTTTTTCACCAGCCCGAGCATCTTGTTGTCGGCATCGACCTGGATGATCTGGGCGTCTTTTGGCCAGTAGTCCATACCGTACTGTGGCAGCGTGCCGAACGGACCGAGGCGGGTACCGAGCGCGAGCACCACGTCTGCCTTTGAGATCAACTTCATTGCGGCCTTGGAACCCTGGTATCCCAACGGGCCGGCCCACAGCGGGTGGTTTGATGGAAACGAGTCGTTGTGCAGATAGGAGCTTACTACCGGCGCGCCGATACGTTCGGCCAGTAGCTTGCAATCTTCGATGGCGTCGGCCATGACGACGCCGCCGCCGGAAACGATGACCGGGAACCTGGCTTTGGCCAGCAGTTCAGCGGCCTGGTTGAGGCTGTTTTCACCGCCGGCGCCGCGATCGAGACGTTGCGGCTGCGGGATATCGACGTCGATTTCACCGTAGAAGTAGTCACGCGGGATGTTCAGCTGGGTCGGGCCCATTTCGGACATGGCGCGGTCGAAACAGCGGCCGGTGTACTCGGCCATGCGGTTAGGATTGTTGACGTGTCCCTGGTACCTGGTGAACTCCTGGAACATCGGTAGCTGGTTGGCTTCCTGGAAACCGCCCAGCCCCATGCCCATGGTACCGGTCTCGGGGGTGATCATGACCACCGGTGAGTGCGCCCAGTAGGCGGCTGCGATTGCGGTTACACAGTTGCTGATGCCCGGACCATTCTGCCCGATGACAACGCCGTGGCGGCCGCTGACGCGTGAAAAGCCGTCGGCCATGTGCGCCGCTCCCTGCTCGTGCACTACCGGGATCAAACGGATACCGGCCGGTGCAAAGATATCCATTGCATCCATGAACGCCGAACCCATTATGCCGAACATATCGGTGACATTGTTGGCGACCATGGTTTCAACAAAGGCTTCACTGGGGGTCATTTTCATACTTATTCCTCGGTCCTGGGCGATTTTTTGTGGCCGGTTAACATAAAGTAACCGCTGTTTTGTTGTAGTACCAGTTCCCCCCTATCTTTGATACCAACCGTCCTTGCCTCGGGGCGAAGGTAAGTTTTCAAGTACCTTTAAAGCGAGAAATCCCGGTGGCCGCGCCGTCGGAGGGATCAATTACAGGTTGGCGGTTTTTTGAAGTCCACGAATCAAGCGACACTGCCCCCTTGATTTCGGGGAGCTAGCCCATTTCGTGGATCAGGTCGGCGAGTTTGCGGATGCCGGGCTCGATGCGCCGCGAGCTGATCGATGAATAGCCCAGGCGGATGAAGTTTTGCGGTGGTTTTTTCTGCATGAAACAGATATCGGCGGACTCGATAAGGATAC
>JAAEPH010000137.1 GCA_024232855.1 Gammaproteobacteria bacterium | reverse complement strand
ATTGCCAGGGTTATTAGAAATTGCCAGGGTTATTAGAAATTGCCAGGGTTACTAGAAATTGCCAGGGTTACTAGAAAATTCGCCGCTTTTCCGGTTCGAATATCTCGCAGGAAAAGTAATATCCGAAGTAGAGCACAAAAGAGGCGGGCGCATTGTCAGTCGACGGTTCTTGTAGTGGGGGAAGTATCGAAATGCTGGCGGCTAGCTTCAGGAGCGGCTGTCCATTGCCTTAAGAATCATCGCCTGGTCGATTTCACCGACCAGCTGACCGCGCTCGTCGACCACGCCGAGCGGGCCCTGGGTTCCGATCGCCAGATCGATCAGCGAATCCAGCTTGGCACCCATGCTGCAGCAGACACCGTCGGTGGTAACCGAGGTCGACGGGTCGCGCATGATCTTGCCGACGCTGAGGACCCTGTAGCGGGGCACGTCCTCGGTGAACTCGCGCACGTAGTCGTCGACCGGATTGGCGACGATTTCTTCCGGGGTGCCGATCTGCACCACGATGCCGTCTTTCATGATGGCGATGTGATCGCCCATCTTGATGGCCTCGAGGAAGTCGTGGGTGATAAAAATCATCGTCTTGTGAACTTCGTTTTGAATATTGATCAGCTCGTCCTGCATTTCGCGGCGGATGAGGGGGTCGAGCGCGCTGAAGGGTTCGTCGAAAATCAGGATTTCCGGATCGACCGCCATCGCGCGCGCGAGGCCGACGCGTTGCTGCATGCCGCCGGAAAGCTCGCGCGGGTAGTGGTCGGCCCAGCCGTGCAGACCCACCTTTTCCAACACCTCCATCGCCTGCAGGCGGCGCTCCTTCTTGTCCATGCCCCGAATTTCGAGGCCGAAGGAAATATTGTCGATGACCTTGCGATGCGGGAACAGACCGAAATGCTGGAACACCATGCTCATGCGAAAGCGCCGTAACTCGGTCAACTGCGCGTCGTTGTAATTCATGATGTCTTCACCATCGATGATCATTTCGCCGGCGGTCGGTTCGATCAGCCGCGAAATACAGCGCACCAGTGTCGACTTGCCGCTGCCCGACAGCCCCATGACGACAAAGGTTTCACCGGTGTTGATTTTAAACGAGACATCGTTAACGCCGATCACGTGCCCGGTCTGTGCCTGAACCTCGGCGCGCGACAGCGAACGATCCAGATTTTCCAGCGTCCGCTTCGGATAGGTGCCGAATATCTTCCAGATATTGTTACAGATAATCTTGGGCGTTTCGGACATTGTGATACTCGTTATCGGCCGGGTTTGCAGGATATCTTAGCCCGAACACGAACAGGCTGTAAACCAGCGCTGTCGATGTTGCAGGTATCACGGATCAAGGCTAAGCTAGGCGCAATTTTGCGAACGGGCGGTTGGCTTAATGAGTTCAGTGGTTGGCGAACAACCGGACATGAGCTGGTGGGGTTATACCTGGCAGGAGCGTCGCGGTTGGGTGATCGCTTTCTCGCTGCTCGCGTTGTCGTTGATCATCTGGAAGATACACGGCGCAGAGACTATTTTCCCGCAGGGCCTAATCGATGCCTTCCCCTTCGCCGAAAAAACCGACGCCTTCAAGGACGCTTTTTTTCCATATATTAAACCAACGACACGCGCCATCGCAGCCGGCGTTATCTGGTTTTATGAAGCCATGGTAGATTTTTTGATTTTCACCCAGTGGCAGGTCGTATTCGTCATCCTCGTCCTGCCGGCATTTGCCTACGGTGGTCTGCGCCTGGGATTGCTCGGAATCATCGCGGTCGGCTCATGGCTGGTGCTCGACTTCTGGGATGAATCGATGGAAACCCTGAGCCTGATGTGCATTTCGATCCTGATATCGATCGTAATCGGGGTATTGCTGGGTGTAATGGCGTCACAAAGCGATCGATTCGAAGCATTTATCAGGCCGATCCTCGATACGATGCAGACGTTGCCCGCCTTCGTCTACCTGATCCCGGCTTTTTACCTGTTTGGTATCGGCGCCCCGGGTGCGATCCTCGCAACCGTCATTTACGCATTGCCGCCGGTGGTGCGTCTGACCAATCTCGGTATCCGACAGGTCCCTGCCGGTATCGACGAGGCGGCGACTTCTTTTGGCGCAACACGGGCGCAATTGCTGATCAAGGTCAAGATTCCACTGGCGATGCCGTCGATCAAGCTCGGCGTCAACCAGACCGTCATGATGGCGTTAGCGCTGGTCGTGCTCGCTACTTTCATCGGCTCGCCGGGACTGGGCGATATCGTGTTCCAGGGACTGCAACGGCTTAATGTCGGCAAGGCGCTCGAAGGGGGACTGGCCATTGTCTTGATGGCGATTATTCTCGATCGCGTCACCTACGCAATGGGGCATACCGAACACGCCAGCCAGAGCGGTCACGACCACGTCTTCCGACTGTTTCCACAGGGTCTCGAAAACGTAAAGCCGGTTCTTTATATCGAGTACGGCATCGGCTGGATATGGCATAAAATTGCCGCAGGCGGGAATTTCGTCGCGTCGATCATAACTTCGATGGTATGCAAGCTGGTCGCAATCCTCGATTCGGATTTCGCAGGCAAGCTGCGTGAATTCATGATGGCGCGTAGTTTCCTGATCGCGAGCCTGGTGTTGATCGCGGTTTTGATGCTGCTCGAAGCCTATACCGACCTGTACGGCAAGTTTCCGCGTGAATGGGAGTACCGCTTCCGTACGCCGGTAAACCAGTACATGGATGAATTGATCACCAACGATCTGTTTTACGGTATTACCCAGGGAATCAAGGAATCGCTGTGGTACGGGTTGATAAATCCGTTGAACAGTTTCTTGAAAGGCTTGCCCTGGTGGTACACGAGTCTGGTATTCGTCGCAGGCGCCTACTTGTTCAGCGGACGGGGCCTTGCCATTGTAACTTTGTTGGGTCTTTTATTTATTGGCGCCACCGACCTGTGGATATTCGCCATGATTACGCTGTCGACCGTTTTGGTCTCGGCTTTGATTTGTGTTTTATTCGGAGTGCCACTGGGTATTGTATCGGCCTACAGTAAAACCACCGATACCATCGTCAAACCGATACTCGATACGATGCAGACGATGCCGGTATTCGTTTACCTGGTGCCGGTCGTCATGTTTTTTCAGGGTGGGCAGGTGTCGGCAGTGATTGCGACCGTGATCTATGCGCTACCGCCTATTGTTCGCTGCACTACTCTCGGCATTCGCGAGTTGCCCGAGCAGATCGACGAGGTTTCGAACTCGTTTGGTGCGTCGATGGTACAGACCCTGGTCAAGGTCAAGATTCCGATGGCGATTCCGGCGGTAATGCTCGGCATCAACCAGGGCATCATGATGGCGCTGGCGATGGAGGTCGTTACCCCGCTGATCGGCGGCAAGGGGCTTGGTCTGGAAGTGTTCGACGGTATGAACACGGCAAGCATAGGTGTTTCGCTACAGGCTGGTATCGGCATCGTACTGCTCGCGATTATTCTCGATCGCATGTCGCAGGCCTGGACCAAAACCCAGCGTGAGGCCATGGGTCTGACTTGAATTTGCGATTGTGACACAGACTCGACAGGGGCCTGCAACGCAAGTATTATCGTCACATTTCGCCGCCTGCCGGTGGATATAATAATTCAAGATACCCGAAGAGGAGAGAGTAATATGTTATTGAAATTTAAAGCAGCGCTTGCCTGTGCGGTTCTGGCGCTGAGCCTTGGCGCGTCGATCCCGGCGCAGGCGGCCAAACGTTTGACCGTGCCCGACCCGGACTGGACTGGTGGCGTGGTTACCTGTCGTACCATTCAATATGTGTTGGAAAACGAATTGGGCTACAAGATAAAGACCGTAGCGATTCCCGGTGGGGCCGGCGTCTGGGAAGGGATTGTCGCTGGAGACCTGTTTTACAACTGTGAAACCTGGCCTTCCTACAACCCCCCAAAGGAAAAGTATCTCAAGGAGTATGGCGGCGATGGATCGGTAGTTTTCATTGCAGATAGCGGCATCATCGGAGAGACCGCCTACTGGATACCGCGTTACATGGTTGAAGGTGACAGTTCTCGTGGAATCCCTGCATCGACGCCGGATTTAAAAACTTTTGCTGACCTGAACAGGTACAAACACATGTTCAAGAGCCTCGAATCGGGTGACCGTGGAAACTTGATCGGGTGTCCAATAAGCGCCTGGGAGTGTGAAGATCAGGCACGAATGGATAGGGTAGGTGTTGACTTTTACGCGCAGGCGCTGGGTTCTGAAACCGCGCACTGGGCTGAAATTCAGGCCAAGTACAAGCGTGGCGAGCCGTTTATTGCCTATGCCTGGGCGCCGCACTGGATACACGCCGCGCTCGATCTGGTTGAAGTCGCGTTACCGCCCGAGGAAGCCTGGCCGGATGATGTCTGTTTCAAGTTCGGCAACCCCGAGCTCATGAAGGAACATCCCGAGGCTGTCGAGGTAATTAAAAAACATCGCCTGACCAACAATCAGCAGGCGGGCATGATTTACGAAATTGACGTCAAGAAACGCGATGTCGATGATGTTGTCGAGGAATGGATGGAAGCGAACGAGGCGATCTGGCGTAAATGGTTGCCCTAGGCTTCATCGTCATGGCATGAAAACAGGCTCCCGAGGGAGCCTGTTTCTTTTCTACTCACAGAATTTTTAAGGGCACCCCGGAATATGACTGCTGCTAACAACGTGCTGGTGCTGATGTCCGACGAACACACCCGTTCGGTCATGGGCGCTTACGGTAATTCCGTGGTACACACGCCGGCGCTGGATAAGCTCGCCAATGAGGGTGTACGGTTCGAACACGCCTATACGCCGTCGCCGATCTGTATTCCGGCGCGCGCCAGTTTCGCGACCGGCACCCAGGTATTCGAACACCGTTGTTGGTCATCGGCGGAACCTTACTACGGTCAGCAGCAGAGCTGGATGCATTGTTTACGCGATAAGGGGCACGAAGTGACCTCGATCGGAAAACTGCACTGCCGCTCGGCGGCGGATGACACCGGATTCAGTGAGCAGATTCTGCCGATGTATCTTGCCAACGACGGTAAGGGCTGGCCGCAGGGCTTGCAGCGCAAACCGATGGCGGATTTTCCTGGCACGAGGGAACTCGCGACCCTGCTCGGACCCGGCGAAACCAGCTATACGCGGTACGACCGTGACATTACCGCGGCCGCAGTCGACTGGCTGCATCGACGTGAATCGGCCGTGCGACCGCCGTGGGTGCTGTTCGTGTCTTTCATCTGCCCGCACTTCCCGCTGTCGGCACCACCGCAATTCTATGACCTGTACCGTGATGTGGACTTGCCCAGGCCCTACGATCGAGACGATTCGACCCGCCTGCGGCATCCGGTAATCGATGCCATGCGCCAGTTCTGGGACTACGCGGATTACTTCGATGCGGACGGTGAAACACTTGGACTGAAAAATTACTACGCCTTGTGCAGCTTTCTCGACGATAACGTTGGCCAGGTTTTGCGCGCGCTGGAAGCCAGCGGGCAGGCCGATAATACGCAAATCATCTATCCCGGAAAATTCATAAATATGCACAATCTCGCTTGTCTATTGATTCCACAAGAAATATATCCTCAGTCGCTCGTAATCACCGATACGAGACTTCTTCGGATATTTCCTTGTGAAATCAATATACTGCGCGATTTTTGCGCATATTTAT
>JAAEPH010000136.1 GCA_024232855.1 Gammaproteobacteria bacterium | reverse complement strand
TTCGCGTTCGAGCGCGTCTGCGCGGGTCAGCGAATCGGCTTGTCTGGGGGTCGCGAAAACGTCGGTGGCGGGCTTGCTCATGATCAACTTCCGTGCTGTTTCAGATCTGCCGATTATACCAAAAAAAGTCAGCTAAATCAGAGGGTTAATTCAATTATTTGATCTTTCGAAGTGAAGTGATAGTCGAAGTGACGCTCGCGCTCCGGGTGAGCATTCCGGGGGCAGTTTGTTCAATTAAAATAGGTATACTGTCCCCTGAATTCCCGGTTGAATTCCCGGTTGAATTCCCGACATGGCCGTTTCAACCTGGTCGTTTCCTCGTCCAGAAAACAAGTGAGAGGAGCAGGCACAGTGCGATGATGCTGAAGATCAACGTTTTGCCGCCGACCATGTTGTCCGCCAGTGGGTTTTTCCCGGGTTGTCGTTCGAGGGCTTTGTCGCGTGCCTGGCGTGTTTTCTCGAGTCCCTGGTAAGTGACGTAATACTTGTAGATATTTCGGACATAGGAAGCCGGCTCGCCGCTTACCGCACGGTACATGCCAATCTCGACGTTTCCGAACCAGCGGTTCGGATCGAAACCCAGCCTTCTGGCGCGGTTACGGGCTCGCTTCATATTGCCCGGTCCGGCGTTGTACGCGCCAAAGGAAAACAGGACCCGGTCGAGCGGCGAAATCGTTGCGTCCGAGTAATAAGTCTCGCGCAGCCAGTGCATGTATTTCACCCCTGCATGGATGTTGTTCTCCAGTGTTGAAATATCGGGGATGCCGACCGCTTTGTCGGCCGCGGTCGTGGGCAACAGTTGCATTACGCCGACCGCGCCGGCCGGGCTGCGCTTGTTCTGGTCGAGGCGCGACTCCTGGTAAGCCTGGGAGGCGATGATCAGCCAGTCGAATTCATACTGGCCGGCATAGCGCTTGATGATCTCGATGGTTTCCTCGTTGCGCTTGCGCTCTTCGCTGGAAAGCGCATTGTCGAGCCAGCGGGTGTCGCCGAGGTAGCGTTTCATGACGATGTTGCCGAGCAGGGTGCCGCTTCTTACCGTGTTGCCGAAGGCGGTGATCGACTGCATCAGCCGGGGACTGTTTTTGCGGATGGCCCAGGCGATCTGGTTACCGGAGTGTACCGACAGATCGCGGTTAACGACGATCCGCTCGAAAACCTGCTCCCAGAAGGCCGCCTTGTGGCTGTCGACGACGATGGCCCCGAGGACCCCGGCATTCACCATGTCGAGCAAGTCGTAATCCTCGAGATTTTCATCCGCCTCGGTGATCGGGATCGATGCTTTGCCCTGCGCCTCGCGCTCGGCGTTGAGTTTTTGCAGGTGTTCGAAATAGCTGCTCGATCGGCGCACGTAAAGCCCGGTTTTGACGAGGTCGTCGAACGAGCTTACCTTGTTTGCCGCGGGACCGGTGACGACCAGCTCGTCGACGTTGGCGTGAATCGGCGGGCCGAAATCGACTAGTTTCTGCCTTTCCGGCGTGATCGTCAGGTTGCCCATGACGAGATCGCCGCGACCCTCGATCAGGCCCGGAATCAGTTCATCGCGGCTCACCGGAATCAGCACAACTGTCGGCGAGCGCACCCGCCCGATCTCATCGCCGAGATGATCTTCGAACAGCTTGCCCAGTTCGGCGACCATGCCTTTCTGCCGTGCGCCGTCGAAGCTGAAGAAAAGGGGATTGTGAACGGTCAGGATGCGCAGAAATCCGCGCTCGGTCATGCCGTCGAGATCACCGGTCCAGGGCTCATTGGCATGCTCCATGATCTCGTCCCGCTGGCCGGATGAAGCCGCCTCGGACCCGGCGGTAAACAGGATCAGCGGCAATGCGAGTAAAGCGGCGACGGTTGGCGGGAAACGCATAGGCAGAGAGCATCGCAACTGCGTTCAGTTCAGTCAAGCGCGCTGCGCCGGTTTTCGTCGCGCGTAACAGGGTCACCCATTAGGCCATAAGTCAAGTTCGGGCAGTAACAGGGAGTCACGGGTGGTCACGGCTTTCTGTAGTCTGACCCCTGCTTATTTATCGCGTTGTTCGTAATGTTGCAGGCATTCCATTTCGCGTCCGCGCACCACGCGCCTGCCCTGTAGGCCGCCATGTGTCTCGGTGACCACGGTGTGCTGTCCTTCGCGGTGATGGTCGTCATAAAAGTAAATCACGACCCAGTCTGCAGTACGCCCGAGTTGGTGGGCACGCGCCGTATTGGAGTAGAGCGCGGTAAAATGCCAGTGTTTACGAGCCGTGTGTAAAATCGGCAACCAGGCCTTGTTGTCTGGATTGAAACGTTTCGGCGTAATCCGCGGCAGTTTGCCAGCCGAGGCTTTTTGCCGGTACTCGTTATCCACGCGCAGAATCAGTTCGACTGGCGGGTCGTCACTGGCTCGAGCGACCGGTCTGGGCTGGCGGCGTTGCTCGTCGAGGTGTTTTTGCAGCCAGGCCTCGATCGCTTCGCGGCGCTTGCTGCCGAGGCCTTCTACCTTGTACAACTGACCATCGTGCACCGCGTTTTCCAGCGCTTCGAGGCTGTCGACATGCAGCTGGTCATGAATGCGTTCAGCCAGCGCTCGGCCGACGGTTGGAATCGAACGGAAAAGTTCGACCGGATCGGCGGCGCCCCTGAGGTTTTCGAGGCGTGACATGCGCCCGGTGGCGATATACTCGTAAATCGTGTGTGCAATGCCTTCACCGATGCAGGGCAGCGCGACCAGGCCCTTGATACCCTTCGCCTGCATGAGTTCCGCGACGTTTCTCCCCAGATTGTCGAGCGTATCGCCAGCATGCAGGTAGGCGTTAACGCGAAAAGGGTTGGCCTTTTGCGCTCTCAATAACTGCGCGATTTCGCGCAGTTTTGTGGCTATCTCGTGGTTGAAAGCCTGCATTTGTATTCCCCGTCAAATTTGCCAGTAGCCGGAGTTGTAAACTCCCATCCGGGATCAGGTCTTTGATTTTGAATTAGCCCGGAGAATTCATAAATATGCACAATCTCGCTTGTCTATTGATTCCACAAGAAATATATCCTCAGTCGCTCGTAATCACCGATACGAGACTTCTTCGGATATTTCCTTGTGAAATCAATATACTGCGCGATCTTTG
>JAAEPH010000135.1 GCA_024232855.1 Gammaproteobacteria bacterium | reverse complement strand
TCACCATCGCGAACTGGATACCGCGGTCAAGCCGCGGTACGACAGGGGTGGGGTTGGGGCAAACCGCGGTACGGCACGATAAGCGGCGTTGGGGCAAGCGGCGGTACGACACGGTAAGCGGGGTTGGGTCAGGCCGCTCCACAATACAAATACCAAACAACTCTTGAGGTCGGGAAGTCGTTGACCGTTCTCGCAAAGTAAACCGCAGGCCGGCGCAGCCGCCGGGGCATTTGTGAAAACGGTTAGCGATTTCCCGGCGATCGCAAGAATGGGATCACACCCTGTGCGCGGTCTAGTCAGAGGGACTAGATCGCCTTGGCGAGCAGGTCGAGGCTTTCCTTGGCGTCGCCGAATAGCATGCGCGTGTTTTCCTTGATGAATAGCGGGTTACCGACACCAGCGTAGCCGGCGGCCATTCCACGCTTGAGCACCACGGTGGTGCGACCTTTCCATACTTCGAGCACCGGCATACCGGCGATCGGACTGTCGGCATCTTCCTGCGCCAGCGGGTTAACCGTATCATT
>JAAEPH010000134.1 GCA_024232855.1 Gammaproteobacteria bacterium | reverse complement strand
GAAAGTCTCGTGGAAGGAAGGGCTTGGGAGATTCGACATGGCCGCTATCCGAGTAGTCGCAAGAAGTCCCCTGCGGCGAGGTCTATGAACCAATGGCTGCGTAAGAGTCTGCCCGGGAAGCCGAGCCATACCCCCGACCGCTGGAAGAAGCTGAACGATGCATTTGGGGAGGGGTGGGAGGCTGACTTCATCTCCCGATGTCTCACGCGCCTTCCAGTGTAAGCTTGTAATTCGACAGGCAGAGCTCTACGTTTCAAAACGAAACAAGCCGACTCGCCGAAAGCGACAACGACATTTCAGACAAATTTAGACACGTGCTTGAACCCGGGTACGTGTTTAGTTGTATGGATATATACATAGACTGATACGGACCGATCGGTGTGCGGTATCGGTGTCACTAGGCTTGCCCTCGGACGTGTCGAATTCTGTGGACTGAATCATGGCGAGGACAAAGCTTCCCGCGGTCAAGCGGAGGGAGTACACGGTAGAGGAATACAATGCTCT
>JAAEPH010000133.1 GCA_024232855.1 Gammaproteobacteria bacterium | reverse complement strand
CTGGTTGGATATACAGCAACGTGATTTGCTTCTGAGTGGCCCAGTCAATCAGATTCTGGCTGATGTATTCCGGGCCGTTGTCGCAACGAAGCGCCAGCGGTTTTCCACGCCACTCGATGATCTGCTCTAACGATCGAATGACGCGTTCGCTGGGCAATGAGAAATCGACTTCAATACCAAGACCTTCTCGATTGTAGTCATCCAGTACATTGAAGGTTCTAAAGCGCCTTCCGTCGTCCAGGCTGTCGCTCATGAAATCCATTGACCACACCTGGTTCATGGCAACGGGTACGCTCAGTTCATCCGGACGGTCGCGTTTTATCCGGCGCCTGGGTTTTATTCTCAGATTCAACTCCAGTTCGCGGTAAATCCGATAGACACGTTTATGATTCCAGCCATAACCTTTAATATTCTGTAAATAAATGAAGCAGAGTCCAAATCCCCAGCGTTTGTACGTTTCAGTCAACCGCAATAGCCAGTCTGCGATCTCGGCATTCTCGTTACTGAGTTTTGGCTGATAGCGATAACAGGTCTCGCTGATTGCAAAGGCTCGGCACACAATGCGTATGCTCACCTCGTGCCTCGATTGGGCGTTAACGGCCATCTGTCGTCGTCGAGATGGCCTTAGTACTTTCCCTCTAATGCCTCCTTGCGGATCTCTGACACCAGGCGCTCTTCGGCGTACATCTTCTTCAGCCGTCGGTTTTCTTCTTCCAGTTCCTTCATCCGTTTCATGAGCGAGGCATCCATGCCACCGAATTTGGCCCGCCATTTGTAAAACGTTGCATCACTCATGCCATGCTCTCGACATAAATCGGCAACTTTGGCGCCGGCTTCATTCTGTTTGAGTATCGCCAGAATCTGGCT
>JAAEPH010000132.1 GCA_024232855.1 Gammaproteobacteria bacterium | reverse complement strand
TGCACAATCTCGCTTGTCTATTGATTCCACAAGAAATATATCCTCAGTCGCTCGTAATCACCGATACGAGACTTCTTCGGATATTTCCTTGTGAAATCAATATACTGCGCGATCTTTGCGCATATTTATGAATTCTCCGGGCTAACATTGATATAGACAGATTCTGTCTTTTGAGAGTTTAGGCATAATCTGTATAAGCTGGGAATTTCCTTTATTTAGTGGCGTCAGGGGCTTCCATTCTATAACGCAGCATCGAAATACGCATTACCGCATGCATCGATTAACTCTCGAACTTTTCCCGAGGTATCGAAAGTAGCATCGGATCATGCTGCGGCGCGGCTTCAAAACACCCCGGGAAATACCCCATGGGGAGAATGCGGATAAACGCGCAATTTCTGAATATTTTGGAACCAACTGTTCTCTGAGCCGTATTTTCCGAATCAGGTTAGCTATCACGGCAGTTAATCTTTATCGATGGATTCGAGGTAGCTTTGGATCGCACCCGGCAGAACCGTCTTGTCTCCACTTGACTGACGGCTGTGAGCGCGCAGCAGGTCTATACGTTCGTCAACACCTGGATGAGTACTCAAAAACTCGGGCGTGTCCGAGCCTGCATACGGCTGGCCTTTTAATGCCTCAAAGAATTCAACGGATCCACTCGCGTGACCGTAGTGACGGGTTAATAAAGCGATCCCCAGAAGATCGGCCTCGAGCTCCTGCTCGCGACTGAAGCCGAGACTGGTCAGTACCGCCGCATTGCCGACAAAGCTTTCTACCAGGGCATCGATTTCAGCACCGCTAACCACCATCAAAGCGAGTGCAATCACGGCGCCTCGACCAAGACTGCGCAATGGGTGACGCCGATACTGATGACCCATTTCATGCGCCAGCACCATGGCGAGACCGTTTTCACTGTCAACCAGCTTGAGTAACCCGGAAGTGACAAAAATATGTCCTCCCGGAATGACAAACGCGTTGGGTATATCGCTATCGAGCAAGCCAAGCGTAAACCGGTATTCCGGTTTTTCTTCATCGCGAAGTTTTTCGATGAGTTGCTGCAGCTGCTGCTCTGCTTCGGCTTTCAAAGATGTATCGCTAGCGGGTTCCGACCTGTTTGTATCGACCGGCAGTTCATTCGAAAACCATTCCTGTTCTTTTTCCAGCGGAATGAACTGGACCAGGAAATCCGCACTGAGCGCAAGCACAGCGGTAACGAAGACAATGACAAGGGCGATACCGGATACAAGAACAAAAAATTCTCGTAGCGGGTGTTCTGTGGATGTGTTTATCCCTTCCGGTATGATTTTTGGTTCATAATCCATCAGGATCGGTAAGGAGAGATTGCCGTACCGTAGGCCAAAACCTCGATCGAGCCGATTGTCTTGCGCTGCCCTTTACTGATGGATGAGGTTTCAATCCGCACATTGGTCACCACGATTGCGCCTTTGTCTATGGCCTGTTCCTTCATCCGTAATATTGCTTCGCGGCGGGCGCGATCGACAAGGCTTTCATAACTCTTGACCCTGCCGCCCACAATCGCACGAAGCCCCGCGAGAAAGCGTTTGAAATAGTCCACGGATACGACGACATTACCCGCAACCAGCTCGGCATCACAGCGTTTCAATTCACTCGGCACCGTCTTCAATGTCAACAGGGGAACGTGCAGCGTGTCACTTTCGCGTTTCAGGATGGATCGGTAGTGCTTGCGCTCAAAATACTGGCCAAACAGGTAACCGGATATCAACAATGACGGAAAGATGATCAGATCGATCATGGGCTACTCCAACAGCACGGCAGTGCCATAGGCGTAGAGTTCGGCGGCGCCCTGCGTCACCGACGAGGTACTGAAACGCACATTGAGAACGGCATTGGCGCCCAGGGTCTGTGCCTGCTTAACCATCCGGTCAGTTGCTTCCTGGCGCGATTCTGACAGCAATTCAGTATACCCGGTAAGCTCACCGCCGAAGATATTCTTCAACCCCGCCATGATATCCCGGCCGACGTGTTTGGCCCTGATAGTATTGCCCTGCACCAGGCCAAAATGCTTGATTATGGTCTTGCCGGGAACGGTTTCCATATTCGTGATCATCATGTTGCTTTCTCTACTGATTGTTATTCCAAATCGAGTATAGCAACTATCCGCCGTTAGCACGCAACGCGAAGATTTCACGGGGCTCATCGATGCCCTGTAATTGGTGATCGCCCAGTGACACGACATGATCGAGACAGCAGCTCGCGAAATCCGCGGACAGCAGCACCGGTTCACCGAGCAGCATACACAATGATTCGATGCGCACGTCCTCGCGTGGAAAATAGCAAACCGGGGGGATGCGGGTTTCTTGCAGTAACATCACCTTGCTACTGTCGGCGAGCGTGATTCCCTGGTAAAGCGCTGACACCTGTTTTGCTTCGGTATCGAAGGTATAGCGATATAATTGCGTCGCCTGCGACACGGGTTTATTCGGCTTCGAATTCTGTGAGGATGTCATGGCTTTTGAATGTGTCCCGGATTATCTACTCGTTTGACGCTATTGTTTCGATCCGTGGCCCACTCGTGAAGCAAGTCATCCAGGTATTGGAGTATTTTCGATTCTTCTAGTTTTGGAGGTAAAACGATATCTCTGGCCGGGCGTCGCTTGCCCTCGTTACCCGGGTAGAATGCTTTCCATCCCGCCCCGGTATGGACTATGAGCACGTCCCGCCCAAATACGTCAAATTTTAAAATTTTCATTTCATCAATTCTCACACAATAATCCGTTTAACCATGCGGGTTAATAATCGGACTTGTTGAGCACAACCTGAAGCAGGACATTCGCGCCCGCCTCCAGTTCTTGCGGGGCGGTATACTCGGCAACATTGTGGCTTATGCCGTCCTTGCTGGGCACGAAAATCATCGCGGTCGGGCAATTGGGCGCAAACATTTGCGCGTCGTGACCAGCCCCGGAAGGCATCCGCCTGCAGCTGAATCCGAGTGAGGTAGCGATTTCCTCGACCAGTGCAACCATGGCATCGTCAAACGCAACCGGTTCGAAACGCGCAAGCTTACGCTGCGAAATTTCTACCCCTTCCCGTGCCCCGATCTGATTGACAAAATCCGCCAGGCGTTGCTCCGCGCCCTGTAACAGGGCTTCTTCCATGTTGCGCAAATCGACCGTCATCAAGGCCTGCCCGGCGATCACGTTCACCAGGTTCGGCACGAGTTCGACAGCGCCGACGGTAGCTACCTGCGATCCACCCATCTCGATGGCTATACGCCTGGCTTCGACGGCGATCGCGGCGGCGACGTATCCGGCATCCTGGCGTAAATGCATCGGCGTGGTGCCGGCATGATTAGCGGTGCCATCGATTCGGTATTCAGTCCAGGAGATACCCTGAACACCGGTCACGGCTGCGACTCCAATGGCTTCCCGTTCGAGCACCGGACCCTGCTCTACATGCAGTTCGATGAAACAGTGCGCACGAAACCGGTTGACCCCGGTTGCGCCGGCGTAACCGATGCGTTTCAACTCTTCGCCGAGTATCTTGCCGTCGATACTTCTGCTGGCGAGCATCTCTTCCAGGTCGAGCGCTCCCTGGTGCACTCCACTGCCCATCATATCCGGCGCGAAACGTACGCCTTCCTCGTTAGTAAAAAAAGCGACCGCCAGGGGACGGCGCGTGTTGACGCCGGCATCGTTCAGGCTGGCGATGACTTCGAGGCCGGCAAGCACCCCCAGCGCGCCATCGTAGCGGCCACCGGTCGCTACGCTATCGATGTGCGAACCGGTCATGACCGGCGCGACATCTTCGAGACCACCGCGTACGCCCACGACATTGCCGATGCGGTCTACACTGACGCGCATACCCAGCTGTTTCATCCAGCCGCAAACCAGGTCGCGTCCCTTTCGATCTTCGTCGGTCAATGCCAGTCGGCAAACACCGTCGCCTTCGATCGCGCCCGTTGCGGCAAGCGCCTCGATGCGCCGGCACAAGCGCCCGCCGTTGATTCTTAGCTCGGAGATGGTATTCACTTCAGGCATAGATGGGTTCCACCCTGGCGCCGACGATTTCGCTGACAGAATACTCAACTCCTCGGTCACGGGAAACTATTAAGTATTGTGTCTCCGGAATCCCCGGTTTCGTTAAAGCTATTGCGCCAGAACCACGGGCGGCTGGTTATCGAGGTCAACGTAGACATCGACATTGAATACGGGCGACAGGACTTCACTATCGAGCACCGCTTCGATGGTATCGGTCTTCACGGTTCGCCCTTTATCCATCAGGCAAAGCCTGTCGCAGTAACGGGCCGCCAGGCTAAGGTCATGGATCGCGATGACGACGGCATGCCCGGCGCGCGCATAATCGACCAGTATCTGCATCACTTCCTGCTGATAATGTATATCGAGGTTAGCCACCGGTTCATCGGCCAGCAGCACCACGGGCTGATTCGCCAGCACGCGCGCGAGCCAGACGCGGGCACGCTCGCCACCGGAGAGCTCGTTCACATGCCGGTCGGCAAAGGCGGTGATATTAGCCTGCTGCATCACCGCGCGGATGATCGATTGATCGCTGTCGCCCCAGGGCAGTCGGCCCATCGACACGATATCGTGTACCGTCAGCGCCCAGACGCTTTCGATAAACTGGGGTTGCAGGGCAATCTGCCTGGCCCGTTGCAGGCTATCGAGCCGTTCCAGGTTGTGCCCGCCCAGGCTGATCCGGCCGCTGCGCGGAATCAGGCCGGTAATCGCATTCAGCAGCGTCGACTTTCCGGCGCCATTCGGACCAATCAGGCCGAGGACTTCCCCCTCGTGTATTTCCAGGGAAGCATCGAACAGGCGCCGCGCCACCGTCAGGCTGTCGACCGACATCAAAGCCATCGCTGACGCTCCTTCCACACCAGCCAGACAAAGAAGGGGGCGCCGATCAGCGCCGTCAACACGCCGAGCTTGAGTTCGCGTTCAGGCGGTAGCTGGCGCACCAGCATATCCGCCAGCAACACGACGATGGCGCCGACCAGCGCCGATGGCAACAATAGCCTGTCGGGACGATACCCGACCAGGGGCCGAATCAGGTGCGGCACCACCAATCCGATAAAGCCGATATTGCCGGCAACCGCAACCGACGATCCGACCAGCAACGCGGTCCCGAGGACGATATACCTGCCCCGTTTGGTCACTTCCAGCCCCATGCTGTCGGCGACCTGCTCACCCAGGCTGAGACCGAGCAACAGCTTGCGCTGCATCAACAGCATGGCCGAGCCGATCACGAACGCCGGCAACAAAACCGCAAGATTGTCGAGGCCGCGATTCGATACCGAGCCCAGTAACCAGAAAACGAGTTCCTGCATCGCGTAAGGATTAGGTGCGAAGTTGAGAACGACAGCAAGTAACGCGCTCGACAGGGTCGAGATCGCGAGCCCCGCCATGATGATGATCGCCGGTCTCGCCATGGAACCCGACAATCCCATGAGGATGAACAGGGTCAACGCCGCGCCGATAAGGCCCGCGACCGGCGTCGCCAGGGCCCCCATACCTGAAAACAGGTTGAAATAGAAAACCAGCGCCGCACCGAGCGCCGCGCCCTGACTGGCGCCGATCAAACCCGGGTCGACCAGTGGATTGCGCAACAGGCCCTGTAGCGCGGCGCCGGAAATGCCCATGGCCGCGCCCACAACCAGCGCCAGTAACGTTCGCGGCAACCTGATCTCGCCAACGATGAGTCCCTCCCGCGTCAGCGCCTCCCCGCTCATGGAACTGGCGAACCAGTCGATCAGGGCGGAGCCGACTTCCACGTCGAGGAATCCGATACCGAGTGATAGTATCGCAACCACTAACAGCAACAGGAGCAGGGCGGGATTCAGGAACCTTTCCACGACGCAAGCTCCTGTATCAATTCGAGGCTCCAAGGCCCGGGGCATTCCCAGCGCCAGTCCTCGCCGCGCGGGGCCTCGTTCTCTGGCATAAGCGAGCGGATGGCGGGGTGCCGAACAAAGAGATTTGCCAGCGAATTCGACAGCGGCGCCGACGAGTAGATCGCATCCGGGGGATCTGCGACGATTCGTTCCATGCGCAGGCTGACGTATCCGGAAGCCTCGATATAGTTATCCCAGCCGGCCTTGCGCAACAGGTCGTTTTCCAGCGTATCGGCGCCGGTACCGATGCCGTTGGGACCGAGTAGCAGCAGGGACTCGTGGCGCGGCGCATAAGTCCTGTCCCAGTCGGCCGCCGCCGAATTCGGACTTGCATCGATCAGTTCAAGAAACTCCGCCTGGTAGCGGTGAATGCCGTCCAGCGTGGTCGGTAACGACAGGACCTCGACATTCCCGCCAAGCTGCTGCAGGCGCTTGCGCAGCAATATCGCATTGTACTCCCCGCTGATCAGTAATCCGGCGTCGAGTTGCAGGATATGCTCGAGGCTGCCGTCATGCACCGGCAGGCCATCCGGCACCCAGTCCGCCTGGTACTTGTACAACAGCGGTGAGTAGGCGCGAACCTGCGACGGGTCGGCGAATTTCAACAGCATCCAGTCGCTGCACAGGTCCAGCGAGACGATGTCCCTGGCCGCATGGATCCGCGCACCCGCGAACAGTAGCGCGAAACCCAGCAGGGCGGTGAAAACAAGCTGGCGAGGATTCATACACCGCATTCTAAATTAAATTCAGGACCCCGCGTTCATTGAATTGAGCGGAGGGACCCGTATCGCCACCGGGCTCCTCCCCTGCCCTGGCCTAGAAAGTGACTTTCAGATCAAGCCAGTAATTACGTTCGGGAGACGGGAAGAAAGATGGCTCATTGACCGCGAGAGAGGTTGGCGGAGGATCGCTGGTGAACTGGTTACCGGTCTCGCTGTACTCTTCGTCCAGCAGGTTATTGACGCGGAATCCCAGTACCCAGTTCTTGTGCCTGTAGGAAGCATGGGCATTGACGACTTCATAGGAATCGAGATCTTCCAGCTCATTGGCGAAATCGCCGCCGAACACCTGTTCATCCACGGCAATTATCTCGACACCGAATGCCAACTCGGGGTTGAAGCTATAGGTACCGTCAAACCGGATGGTCCGCTCAGGCACCAGCGGCAACTGGTTACCATCGAACTCGCCGTCTGTTATTTCAGCATCGAGAACCGTGAAACTGAGGCGGGTCTCGATCGCACTGGACCACTGCCGGGCACCTTCCAGAATCAATCCATTTCGCCGGGTCTCGTCCAGGTTCAGGTTGTTAAAACCCGTCGAGTCGAACGCTATTTCGTTCTCCAGGTCTATCCGGTAGAGGGTACCGCGTATCCGGTTCTGCGCCATGCGATACTCCAGTCCAACTTCGATCGACAAACCCTCCTGGGTCTCCAACCCGTATTCCTCTCCGGCAGGTACAGAGGTGTGTTCTTCCACGGTCGGATAACGAAAGTTCTGATCCGCCCGTGCGAACAGTCTCACCTTGTCGAAACCATGACTGTAGCCCAAACTGAATACGGTCACCGTATCGTCAATATCAAATTGATCTATTACGCTAGTCGTAAAATTAAAATTTTTGATATCGGATCGCTGATCACTGTAGCGCACACCGGCATCTATCTGCCCGCGTGCTCCGGCCGACCATTGCGTTGACAGGTACAGGTCCTGGATCACCTGGTCGACTTCCTGGGGTCCGGCTGCCGACACCAGTTCGTAATCCGTGCCTTCGCGCGTGAAGCCAACCAGGTAACTGCGCAGGCTGTCGGAATCCATTGGCACGACCTTGTAGCTTGCCGAGAGCATATTGTTATCCCGATCCTGGGTGGTCTCGCTACCCATAAAACTTCGACCTGACTGAATGAACTCCCGCTCCGTATCGCGGTTGGTAAAATCTACGCTGACCGTGCGCGCATCGTCCAGCACCTTGTTCATACCGATACGGATCATGCGAGTTTCGGTTTCGAAGTAGTCTTCCTCATAAAAACTTAAGGACTGCTCCCTGTCGTCATCCATCTCGTCTTCGAGCAGGGCGCCGGGCGTATCAATTTCGTCGTCCATCGCCTCGGCCTCGATATAGGTTGTCCAGCCGCGGTCGATTCTTTCCGCTCTCACGGACAGGCGCTGGTTTTCCGCATCGTTGTGATCGCGATAGTTGTCGGTGCTCCGGTCAGAAAACGAAGCCGAAATCCGATTGCGACCGAATACCTTGTTGCCCGCGGCGCTCAATTGTCGTGAATTGTAACTCCCCGCGCGCACGCCTATCCTGGCGCTATCCTCGAATGACTTTTTGCGAATGATATTGACCACGCCGCCCACGGCCTGGTTACCGTAAAGCACGCCGCTGCTGCCCTGCAGGATTTCGATCTGCGCGACATCGCCTATGTCGATGAGGGATAAATCAGGTGAAGCGGTGTCGGTCGAGTTATTCAGCTTTCTGCCGTCGACCAGCACCAGCGTGCTGCTGCTGGCGGTCGGACCGAATCCGCGCAAATCGATCGTGGCCTGGCTGCCATCACCAAAAAAATCGGAGGCGATGTGTATTCCGGCCTGGCCGCGCAGAAGCTCCGCGACCGAACCGGCGTTCGACTGTTCGATGGTTTGCTGGTCGATAACGGTAACCGTCGTATTGGCCTCGGTCACCGGTTGTTCGATACCGGAAGGCGTTACCACGATAACCAGTGGTTCATCCTCGGCAAAAGCGGACGCACAGACGAGCAGGGAAATCACGGTCGGCACGACCGCACGAAATAATATTCTGGACATATTGACCTCCGGTACCACCCGTACCGATGAAAGTGGGAGAATGATGCGCCCGGCGGGTCAGGGAAAATCCCGTTTGCCAACAGGCGTATCAACACAAGCGAAGGCCGGTCTCCGGACTCGCAGGTTAAACCTGCTTACCGTTGCGGGGGCAGCGTCGGGATTGAATAGCTAAACTTTCGCACCGACTTCTCGTTTCATCCACTGAGTGGACACCTTCACAGCGGGCACCATATATCGGGGTTGCTCGAGTGGCAAGGCTTATTGGTCGACGTGACGGTATGCGAATCAAACCGGTCGCATTAAGCTGTCGCCTATCGGCAGGCTCCTGAACCAGCGGTTGAAGGCTTAACGACAGGAGAGGCCCGGAACCAGCCAGCAGCGCTATGCCACCAGTAATCCGTCTTGTAGTAAGGGAAGTCAGACGCTTCCGGACCGCAGGCGGCCCACTTAGCCGGAATCCAGAGTGGTTGCCGAGAAAGTCGATTTACCTCTGGATCCCGGCTTTCGCCGGGATGACGGGAGGTCGGAACGACCGGTTCAGGACATAATGTACTGGCGCAGCGCCTCGGCCTCGCCCTGGACTTCCATGATGCGGCATTTGACCAGGTCGCCTATGCTGATAAACCCGACCAGTTCATCGCCGTCGAACACCGGCAGATGGCGAATGCGTCGATCGGTCATCATCGCCATGGCTTCGTTGACGCTATCCGCGGGTGAGCACCGGATCACGTTCCTTGTCATCAGTTCAGACACCATCACATCGTGCAGATCGGCGCCATGCGGGCCCATGCCGCCGACGATGTCACGCTCCGATAAAATGCCGACGATCCCGTCAGCGTCGTCCTCCACCAGCAACGCGCCAATTTTGTTACTCGTCATCATGTTCGCCGCGTCGACGATATTGCTGTTGGCCCTGATTCTGACAACCTTTTTTTGCCGGCCCCTGATCAATTCAGCTAGTTTCATATCACTCCCCATCGCTTCGATGTCTTTTAGTTAACACCAGTCGCGATTACGAATCAAGCCGCCGCCGAAAAAGTCGACCCGATATTCCGGTACGGCGCCAGCGCTGATCAATCGTCCGCGAGCGCATTGTTGCCATAATTTAGGTTTCCGAAGCCTGGCTATTGACCAAATTCTTCGAAAGCATCGATCGCGCCACGGTCATAGCCGAGACTCGCGGTCATCAACTGCCTGGTGTAAGGCATGGTCGAACTATGCTCGCGCAGCTGCTGCACGCTCATGGTTTCGACGATTCCACCATTTTGCATCACCGACAGGGTTTCACAAACGTGCGCGACCACGGCGAGGTTGTGGCTTACCAGCACGTAGGTCAGCCCGTGTTCGCGCTTCAGGCGCATCAACAGGTTGAGAACTTCCGCCTGCACCGAGACGTCGAGCGCCGAGGTCGGTTCGTCGAGCAGCACAATATCCGGATCGGTGATGAGCGCGCGCGCGACCGAAACCCGCTGGCGCTGGCCGCCCGATATCTGGTGCGGATAGCGAAAGCGGAAGGATGCGTTTAAACCGACTTCTTCAAGCGCCGCGACCACGCGCTCCTCGATACGGTCGAGCTTATGTACCCGCGCCGGCTCACTCAAAATGGTATCGACGGTATGACGCGGATGCAGCGAACCGTAGGGGTCCTGAAACACCATCTGCACGTGCCGGCGAAACGCCTGCGAACGCTGCTGCTGCAGGGTTTCCCCGGCCACCGTCATGACCCCGCTAACCGCGGCGACGCGATCGAGCAAGCCCGCCAGCGCACGCAGCACGGTCGTTTTGCCCGAACCCGATTCGCCGACCAGGCCGAAGGACTGCCCCTTCTCGACCGCGAGCGAAACATTGCGCACCGCGTGGAATGCCTTGTTGCCGTGACCGAAGACCACATCCAGTCCCTGGATATCGATCACGACGTTTCTCCGCGCGTTTCCAGCCAGGCCGGATCACGCCGCAATACCGAGAGCTCATGCTGGGATCCGCCGAGGCGCGGCAGACAATCGAGCAGGCCGCGCGTATAAGGGTGCCGCGCCCGATGCAACTCGGCGGCATTGCATTCTTCCATGACCTGGCCGCCGTACATGATCAGGATTCGGTCACAAAACGATGCGATCAGGTTGAGATCGTGGGAGATAAAAATAAGTCCCATGCCGCGCTCGCTGATCATGTCGTCGAGCACCGCGAGCACCTGCAACTGCACGGTGACATCGAGTGCCGAAGTGGGTTCGTCGGCGATGATGATGGACGGTTCGGGAATCATCATCATTGCGATCATGATGCGCTGCCCCATGCCCCCGGAGACCTCGTGCGGGTAGGCCCGGTAGACTCGATCGGGTTCGCGTATCTTGACCGCGCGCAGCATTTCCAGCGTGCGCCTGTAGGCTTCGCGTTTGCTGTCTTTACTATGAACCAGGAAGGCTTCCTCGATCTGTTTGCCGACCGTCATAACGGGGTTGAGCGAGTATTTCGGGTCCTGCATGATCATCGAGATGCCAGCGCCGCGGATGTGGCGCATGGTGCGGCGATCCGCGTGCAACAGGTCGGTGCCCTCGAATTCGATCCGGCGCGCGCGCACCTCCCCACCCGGCGCGGTGAGCCCGAGAATGGCGCGACCGGTCTGCGATTTACCCGAGCCGGACTCGCCGACGATGCCGAGCTTTTCGCGTCCGAGTTCGAAGCTCACGCCCTTGACGGCCTGCACCAGGCCGGTCGGGGTGTTGTAGCTGACGTGTAGCTCTTCGACCCTGAGCAAGGCGGCATCCATCATTGATTACCTCCGCTCTTGGGGTCGAAGACGTCGCGCAGCCCATCGCCGAGCAGATTGAATCCGAGGCTGACAACGAGGATAGCGATACCCGGCATGGTCGGCACCCACCACTGATCGATCAGGTACTGGCGGCCCAGCGATATCATCGCACCCCATTCCGGCGTCGGCGGCTGCGCGCCGAGGCCGAGAAAGCCGAGCCCCGCGGCGGTCAATATGATGCCGGCCATGTCCAGCGTGAGGCGTACGATTACCGAGGACATGCACAATGGCGCCACGTGCCGGGTCAAAATTCCCGCGGTACTGACACCCTGCATGCGCGCGGCGAGGATGAAATCGCTGTTACGAATGGTGAGCGCCTCGGCACGCGCGATGCGCGCAAACGGCGACCAGGTGGTGAGCGCTATCGCGAGCACGGCGTTTTCGAGACCGGGTCCGAGCGCCGCCACCAGCGCCATCGCCAGGATCAGGCGCGGGAAAGCGAGAAAGATATCGGTCAGGCGCATCAGGAAGTTGTCGACCCAGCCGCCGATATAACCGGCCACCACACCGATGACCAGCCCGATCGGCACCACGATGATCGACACCAGCCCGACGATGTACAGCGTAATGCGCGAACCCCAGATGATGCGGTCGAGGATGTCGCGCCCGAGTTCGTCGGTGCCAAACCAGTGTTCACCGCCGGGCGGCTGCAGGCGCTTCGCGAGGTTGAGCTCGAGCGCCTCGGTCGATGTCAGCCAGGGCGCCAGCAAAGCGACCATCACCAGGCTGGCGATGATCAGCAAACCAATCACGGCGACCGGGTTGCGCTTGAAGGCGAGCCAGCTGATGAACACGCGCTGGCAGCGTGCCTGCCCCTTCGAGCGCGGCACTTCGGCCAGCAACCAGCCGCGCAATGTCAGCGTTGTCATCAGCGCACCCTCGGGTCGACCAGCTTGTACAGCAGGTCGGAGAGCATGTTGATGCCGACGAAACAGACGCCGACGACGATGGTGCCGCCAAGCACCGCGTTCATGTCGTTGTTGAACAGCGATTTGGTGATGTAGAGGCCGATGCCCGGCCATGAAAATATCGTCTCGGTCAACACCGACCCCTCCAGCAGGGAAGCATAGGTCAGACCGATGATGGTAATGAGCTGCACCAGCACGTTGCGAAAGGCATGCCTCCAGATCACCTGCCATTCGGGAATCCCCTTGACGCGCGCGGTCAGAATATACTCCTGGCCGAGCTGATCGAGCATGAAGCTGCGCGTCATGCGCGCGATATAGGCGAGCGCGAAGGTGCCGAGGATCGAGGCCGGCAGGATCAGGTGATCGAGCGCGTTGTCGAAGATATCCCATTCGCCGGCAAGCGCCGCGTCGAGCAACAGGATGCCGCTGACCGGGTCGACGATACCGTCGTAGAACACGTCGAGCCGCCCCGGCCCCGCGACCCAGTCCAGCCTCGCGTAAAACACCAGCAGCGCAACCATGCCGAGCCAGAAGATTGGCGCCGAGTAACCGATCAACCCGATCACGCGCACCACGTGATCGGGCCAGCGGCCCTGCTTTACCGCGGCCAGCACACCCATTGGTATGCCGACGAAGACACCGAGCAAGGTGGCCACCGTGGCGAGTTCCATGGTTGCCGGAAAAAAGCGCAGTATATCTTCCGCCACCGGCTGCGCGGTCATGATCGAGGTGCCGAGATCGCCCTGCAGCAACTGTCCGAGGTACTTCAGGTATTGAACGTAGATCGGCTTATCGAGGCCAAGCTGCAGAAACACCTGGTCGTAGACTTCCTGCGAGGCGCGATCGCCGACGATGGCGAGCACCGGATCGGCCGGCATGACCCGGCCGATGGTGAAGGTAACGGCGGTCAGGCCGACAAAGGTCAGGATCAGGCTAACGATAACGCCGCTGGCCTTGACCAGTTTGGACGGCAGGGCCCGGCCCGGCCCCGCCGCCTTCAAAACGCTACTAGCCCGCATATCTCACCGTTTTCCGTAGCGAGGGCGTCGCAAAGACGCTGTGGAGCGCCGCACGGACCAGAGGTCCGCGCCGGCGTAGTTTTCACTACGTTTAGCGGGCCGCCGGGAGTACGGCGCGCCACAGTGCGCTTTGCGCCGCCCGCAGTAGGAAAATGGCGAGATCTGCGGGCTAAACGCCACTACCGCTTGGTGACGTTACGATAAAATACCAGGTCGAAGTTCGATCCAGAGACGAATCCGTCGAGGTTCCTGCGGCGTGCAACCTGCTCGTTCTGCTGGAACATGATCACGAACGGGCCCTTCTTCTGCAACATTGCCTGCAGCTCGAGATACTGCTGCTTGCGCTTGTCGAGGTCGAGTTCGTTGCGCGCCTTGATTGCGAGACTGTTGCTGGCGTCGTCCGACCAGGCATTGCGCCAGGTGAGATGGCCGGTCTTCTTCGCTTCGAAGCGGTTGTCCGGGTTGTTGGCAAAAGCGTCCGCGTTGGAATGCGGATCGACATAATCGGGCGACCAGTGCGCGAGGATGATGTCGTGTTCGCGCGCGCGATACTTCGGCCACAGCGTCTTGCCCTCGAGCGTCACGATGTTGGTCTTGATGCCGCCCTTGGCGAGGTTTGCCTGCACCGCCTGCGCAATCTCCGGGAACGGAGAATTGGTCAACGTGTGGATGGTCAGCTCGAAACCGTCGGCGTGACCGGCCTCGGCCAGCAACGCTTTGGCGGTAACGACGTCCTGCTTGTAGGGCGTGGTTTCCAGCGCGCCCCACAGGCCGGCGGGCCAGAAGGCCTGGTGTACGACGAACTGTCCGGCGAGAAAGGAATCGGCCATGCTGTCGTAATCGATGAGGTGACGCATCGCCTGGACCACTTTATCCTTGCCGAGAATGGGATGCCCGGCGTTGGCCGCCATGTAGACGATGGTGCCCTTGGGGTGACCGTCGACGGCGATATCCGAATTACCCTCGATCCCCTTGACCTGGTCCGGCGTCAGGTTGCGCGCCATGTCGATATCGCCCTTTTCCAGCAACAGGCGCTGCGACGAGGGCTCGGACACGTGCTGTAGAATGACGCGATCCATGCCGGGCGCACCGTGACGATAACCCTTGTGAGCCTGCAGCATCACGATTTCATTGGCTTTCCAGGTTTTCAGGCTGAACGCGCCGGAGCCGGCACTGTTCGACTTGAGCCAGTCGTAGCCGAGATCGCCGTCTTTTTCGTGGCTCATCACCAGTTTCTTGTCGACCACCGAAGCAATGCCGGCCGACAATGCGTTCAGCACCAGTCCGGGGGAAAATTCCTCGGTAATGGTGATCTGCAGGTGATCGTTATCGGTAGCCTTCACCAGGCTGTCGACGTTGTCGGCATTCCAGCCAAACTGGGTAACGATAAATGCCGGGGTCTTGTTCAGCTTGACCACGCGCTGCAGCGACCAGGCGACATCCTCGGCGCGCACCGGGTTGCCCGAATGAAACTTCAGCCCGGAACGAACCTTGAAGGTAATGGTCTTGCCGTCCTCGCTGACTTCCCAGCTTTCGGCAACGCCACCGACCAGGTTCTGCAGATCTTCCGGCTCGAACATCATGATGCGGTCGTAAATGTTGGCGATGATTTCACCGGTGGTGAGTTCGAATACCTCGGCCGGATCCATGGTGATGATATCGGCGATGTCCTTGGCGAGGACAAAGGTGTTCTTCGGTGTAGCAGCCTGGGACGCGCCCGTAACAAGCATTAGCGCGGCGGCGAAACCCAATAGCGTAATTTTGATTTTTTTCATTACTGTCTCCTAAAGGTGGTGGTATCGACAGATTAATTATTATTGCACTGCCGGCCCGCGGGCCGGCAGCAGCAAAATAGTACCACAAAGCAATTCCGATCGAGTGACAAACCTTGCTGTTATTCCTGCGTAAATGCACTCCTGTCAGAAACAAAACCTGTTTTCGGAATCAAGTCATGGATGTCCACAACATCCCCTGGTTCGATATCGAAATGACTTGATTCCGGGAGGTGCCCCTTTGCGCGCCGAACCATCGCCCTTGATGAGCTTGTCGTCCGCAACAACTAGCGTCGGCGTCTCCTCTTTTTTCCCTACCTGCCCTGACTGCTGGTTGCTCAACGCAATATCGACCCAGAAAGTACTGCCTTCATCCTGGGTACTCTCGAAGCCGATGCGCCCGTCCAGCATCTCCACGATCTGCCGCGTAATGTTCAAACCGATACCGCTGCCATCGATCTGCCCCAGCTCGTGCCCGAGGCGTTCGAAAGGTTCGAACAGATGGCCCTGCAGCGCTTCCGGTATGCCAACGCCGTCATCGGCAACGCTGATGCGCAACATCTGTTCGGGAACCTCACGGCAACTGAGGGTTACCGTGCCACCCTTGCGGTTGTACTTGATCGCATTGGTCATCAGGTTGAGCAGCACCTGGATCAGGCGCGTACTATCGGTCCACAGCAGGGGCGTATCTTGCTCGACTCCATCCACTCCTTGCGAGGGTGCGCGATGACTTGCCCGGTGTGATCGACAGATTCCTGGCGATGACCTTGTGCTGATTTTCAACCACCGAGAATTCATTGCTGAGCGCTTGCTGATGCTGCCACAGGGCAAGAATGCCCACCGGCAGAACCGAGACAAGAACCAGGGCAGTGGATTCGCGGGAAATGGCAGCGGGGAATGGGGACGGAGGGATTAAAAGATAATCGCTCCGTCCCCTTCTTTTCCGGTCTCTGCCGGTGATCTCCCGGTAACCTCGCCCACAAGTCGCTTTTGAGCGCGTTCGGTGACGCCTCGGCCACAGCGTCGCACTCGCCTGGCATTTCTAATATGATTACATTATTGCCCGCGCCCATCGGTCGCCTTCAGGAGAATATTCATGGCCCAGTTTCCAGAGAAAGCCAACGTCGTCATCATCGGTCTCGGCGGTATCGTCGGCGCTTCGGTGATGCATCACCTGGTCGAACGCGGCTGGGACGATATCGTCGGTATCGACATGACATCGGTTCCGACCGATTGCGGCTCGACGTCGCATGCCTCCGATTTCTGCTACGCCACCGATCACAGCAAGTTCACCTGCTATACCACGCACTACAGCATCGAATTCTTCGACAAGCTCGGGCATTACGAGCGTTGCGGCGGTCTCGAGGTCGCGCGCGTCGGCGACGACGACCGCATGATGGAACTGAAGCGCAAGGTTGCGTCCGGCAAGGCCTTCGGCACCAGGGTAAAGATGATCAGCGCAGCCGAGGCCAAGGAAAAATTTCCGTTGCTCGAAGAAGACATGATCCAGGGCGCGATGTGGGATCCCGATGCCGGCCTGGTAAAACCCCGCTCGCAAACGGTTGTCGGGGTCCTGGTCGATAACGCGGTCAAAACCGGCAAGGCACAGTCCTTCGCCAACACCAACGCGACCGGGCTGGATATACAGGACGGCCGCATCGTCGGCGTCGAAACCAGCCGCGGTTACATTGCCGCAAACCGCGTCATCGTCTGCACCGGTCTCTGGGGCCGCACCATTGCCGAGATGGCCGGCGAGGATCTCCCGGTCATGCCAGTCGATCACCCGCTTTCCTTCTTCGCTCCCTACAATGAATTCGAGGGCACCGGCAAGGACATCGGCTACCCGCTGCTGCGCGACCAGGGCAACTCGGCCTACATGCGCGACACCGGCGATCCGAAAACGCCGGAAGGCGGCCAGATCGAGTGGGGTTACTACGAGGAAAAGGAACCCCGCCTGCTACACCCGCGCGACCTTCCCGAGAAAGGCGAGACCCACTGGTCGCCGTCGCAGCGCGATCTCGAACTCGAGCAGATCATGGAGCCGCTGGAGCGCGCCATGGAACTGACGCCGATCCTCGGCGAAATCGGTTACAACGAGAAGCATTCGTTCAACGGCCTGCTGCAGGTGACCACCGACGGCGGCCCGTCGGTCGGCGAATCCTCGCAAACCCGCGGCCTCTGGTACGCCATTGCGGTCTGGGTCAAGGACGCCCCGGGAATTGCAAAAGTGCTGGTCGACTGGATGACCGACGGCGTCGCCGAGATGGACTTCTTCGGCATCGACACCGCGCGCCACTACCCGATTCAGAAAACGCCTTCCTACATTTACGATCGCTGCTACGAATCGGCGTTCAAGATCTATAACCCCGCCGTACACAACCGCGAACCCTATACCAAGGGCCGCAACCTGCGCCGCAGCCCGTTCTGGGCGCGCGAACAGGAACTCGGCGGCTATTTCATGGAACTTTCGGGATGGGAGCGCGCGCACGGCTACGCCTCCAACGAACACCTGCTGGAGAAATACGGCGAGCGCGTGCCGGTGCGCGAGCACGAGTGGGATAAGCGCCACTTCTGGCGCGTCTCCAACGCCGAGCAACTGGCGATGTCGGACAACGTCGGCATGATCAACCTGTCGCATTTCGCCGTTTACGATGTCATCGGCCCCGATGCCGAGGCCCTGATGGAATACACCTGCGTTGCCAGGGTCGGCGGCGACACGCCGGTCGGCAAGGGCGTCTACACGCACTTCCTCGACAAGCGCGGCGGCGTGCGCGCGGACCTCACGGTGATTCGCCATGCCAGCGATCGTTTCCGCGTGATCGACGGCGCCGACGCAGGTCACCGCGATTACATCTGGTTGAAGCGCATGGCCGAGGACAACGGCTGGAACGTCTACATCGATGACCGCTCGGATCACGTGGCCTGCCTCGGTGTCTGGGGACCGAACGCGCGCAAGACTATCCAGTCGATTGCCGACGATCCCGCCGCCTGGGAAAATGAAAACTTCCCGTTCGCGGGGACCCGGCGCCTGACGCTGCGGGGTATTCCGGTCGAGGCCTTCCGCATTTCCTACGTCGGCGAGCAGGGCTGGGAGCTGCACGTGGATTTCAGCTACGGCATGTCGCTGTGGGACCTGGTCTACGCCCAGGGCGCGACACCGGTCGGCATCGAGACCTATGCCAACAGCCGGCGCATGGAAAAGAGCCTGCGCCTGCAAAACGCGGATCTCCTGACCGAATACAACCTGTACGAGGCCGGCCTCGCGCGGCCCGTGGTCAAGCAGGCGGATTTTCACGGCAAGGCGCCCTACCTCGAACAGCGCGAGCTCGAGCAGCAGGCCGCCTATCTTTGTACGCTGGTCATGACTGACAATGTCGATTCGCAGGGTATCGCACGCTTTCCCGTAGGTCAGTGCCCGCTGATGGATCCGGAAACCGGCGAGGTGCCGATCGATTCGAAAGGCCGCCGTTCGTACCTGTCCAGCATCGCCTTCGGTCCGAGCATCGGCAAGAATATCGGATTGGGTTACCTTCCCGTCGAATACTGCGAGGAAGGCCGCGAGTTGATCACCGAATACCTCGGCGAACAGTTTACGATGAAGGTCGAGTCCGTCGGCTACAAGCCGCTCTACGATCCGGAAAACAAGCTGCCGCGCTCCTGATAACGGAGCCAGAGCCAGGGCCGATCTGGCCGACAGGTGAGATATTGCGGCTAGCGCGACAACTGCAGCCGGCCGATGAAATTCGAATCTTCGCCAAACCAGATCGAATTCGAGCGGGCGTCGAAATGCATGTGCCGAATCGATCCGCGCGCATTGGGCACACCGATGACGTGTATGAAAGCTTCCCGTTTCGGATCGAACGAAACCAGCCGATTCGGGTTCCCGGCCTCGGCAAGCCAGATATTGCCCTTTCCATCGAGCGCCATGCCGTAGGGCATTGCGTTTTCGCCGCCCGGAAGCGGCCATTCGTCGATCTTTCCGCTGACCGAATCGTAACGTCCCAGCATGCCGCGGCTGTAGTCGCCATACCAGACGTTGCCGCCGGCATCTATCTCGAGACGCCGGGGACGGCTACGGCGGTTCGGTAATTCGACCTGCCACAGCCTCAGACTATCGGGATCGATGCTGGCCAGGCGATTGCTGCCGAAAAGCACGACCCAGGGGCGTCCGCGAGAATCGATCTTGATGCCGTAGGGCCGCATGCCCTTTCCCGGCAAGGCAACCAGGTCGATTTTGCCGCTTTCCATGTTCAGACGCCCGATGTGGCCGCTCCACTGCGCGGTAAACCAGATGTTGCCGGATTGATCGAAGGCCAGCGTATGCGGGTCGCGGACACGCTGGCTCGGCATCTTGTATTTCCGCAGGTGGCCGGGCTTCGGATCGAGACGACCGATGTAAGGCAGCGTATTGGCGGCATACCAGACGCGATCGCGTTCATCGATGATCAGGTTATGCGGACCGGCGCCATCGGCGAGTTCGAATTTCGTGAAACTTCCCGTGACGGGATCGAGATTGGCGATATAGCTACCCGCCTGGCCGCAAAACCAGACGCGGCCGGCCGAATCGACGAACGGGTCACGCGGCCTCGAGTTCGGGTAAGGCACTTCCCACTCGGTCACGCGAGCCACGTCGGTCGCCGCGGCGGGCAGCACGCAGGCAAAGACCAGCAATATTACGTGAACCGGATTACGCATTTCTGGAGCCTTTTCGGGGGCACAGGGTCTATATTAACGCGATTGCGTAGATTTCCTGGTTATCACTACTCTGCTTGAATTCGCATTCCGATTTTCAAGGTAACCTGGTAATGCCCGACCTCGCCATTCACAATGTGACCACGCGTATCGACCATTTCGAACCACTCGAGATGGTGCAGGGTTTTGTTACATTCGGCGAGTGCGTTCTTAATCGCGTCCTCGATGCTTACCGATGATGACCCGACAACTTCGATTTTCTTATAGGTGTGGTTTTCCGACATGACATTAATCCTCAGTTGGACAGGCGTCTAATATACCAAGCAGCGTTGAATTTCAAGGGGTCAGTGTCGTTTGATTTTCATCGACACTGACCCCTTGATTTCTTCTAGCAGCCTTGAGCCAGTCGACCGCGCGCTCGATAAACAGGCGATTGGGATTGTCCTCATTGTAGGCCACGCACCCGGAAAATGGGAACCGGGGCGCCCGCTTGACCCGGTAAAGCCGATTTTGCTGTAACAGTGTACGGATGGTCCGCTGTGGAAAATATCCGCAGGAATCGTGTTCCAGTACGTAGCGTAGTCCCATCTCGCCATTGCCGATGCTGAGCCGACTGTGCGGCAGGTGACTCTCCAGGCGCGCAACCTCGCTGTTGAACTGGGGTCCCCAGTCCAGTTGAATATAGGGTGGCATGCGTTCGTCGTTCAACTCCAACGGCCTGCGCGCAACCAGGACCAGGGTTTCATCCGCCAGTGCCAGACTGCGCATACCCTGTGCCGGTGTCGAGTCGGGAGTGATAGCAACGTCCAGCTCACCGTTTTGCACCGCGTTCATCATATTCTTGCTGAAATCGAAATCGAGGAACAACTCGGTCTCCGGAAGCGAATTTGTGATCCAGCCGGCCCAGTCCAGAACGAGCTGCGACCAGGTGCTGAACTGGCTCCCGATCCGCATCGGCACGGGTCTTGAAACCGGTGCGCCCAGCATGCTTCTGGCGTGATCCCAGGTGTGCGATATATTCTCGGCGTGGGGTAAAAATTCGTTTCCCGCGGTAGTCAGGGTGGCGCCCTTGCGTCCGCGGTCGAACAGGCGCTGCCCCAGTTGATCCTCGAGCACCTTGATACGCACGCTGACCGCGGCCTGGGTGATATTGAGACGCTCTGCCGCGGCGCGAAAACCGCCGGTCCTCGAGACCACGATGAAGGTGCGCAGATGGGCGAGGTGCATGACTCGAAATGATAAACTTTTATTATCAATAATGACAATATATATTTGCTTTCCTTTATCGAATAATCGTCGCAGAATAGCGCCCAATAACCTTTATCTGGACGGGGTATTATGAAATGCGTCAAATGAATACGCGTGCAGGACGGGACCGAGGAAGAATTCGCGTACTTGATATCGCGGCCGGGTTGCCCCGGAAATCAAAGGAGAATCCATGAATTCCCGCGAGCGCATTATGACCGCGCTCGACCTTGGGGTTGCGGACAGGGTGCCGACCTGGGAGTGGTTCGACGAGGCCGTAACCATCGGTGTCGCCGACATACTCGGTCTCAAGCGCCATCACCGCGTAACGAGTCTGCGCAAGGGCGATGAGACCGATCAGGCCATCGACCTGTATTGCCGTGTCGTCGAGGCGCTCGACGTGGACGGGACATCCAATGTATACAACACGAGTCTGACGGCGGTGAACAAGGACTTCGGCCGGGACAAGTACGGAAGAGGGTACATCCTCAGCGAAAATGGCATGCCCGCGATCATCGAAGCCGCGGTGTCATCGCTCGAGGAACTCGAAACCTATGATATGGTCTCGCGCCTCGAGAAATCGGACTTCGACGGCTTGCGCAAGGTCATCGACCGGCTCGGCCACGAACGTGCTCATTGCCTGAACATCAACGGCCCGTTTCAGGAAGCCTGGAATGTCATGGGGGGCATGCAGAACACGATGCTCGCATTTGTCGAGGCGCCCGAGCTTGTACACGGCGTGCTCGAGGAAGTGACCCGATTCAACCAGGTATTGATGAGCGAGGCCGCGCGGCTCGGCGTCGACTTTTTCATGGTCGACGGCGATATCTGCGGAAACGATTTTCCTTTGATGTCGGTCGAGTATTTTCGTTCGTTTATCCTGCCCTATAAAAAACGAATGGTGGAGCATGCCCATTCGCTTGGAAAAAAAATAATCAAGCATTCCGACGGCATGGTCTGGTCCATCATGGACGATTTGATCGAGGCCGGATTCGATGGTTTTCATCCCGTGCAACCCCAATGCATGGACCTGAAAACGACCAAGGCCTACCTGCATGGACGCCTGTGCGTGTTCGGTAATGTCGACTGCCTGGACCTGCTGGTGCTTGGCGAACCGGAAGAGGTGACCGCGGCAACCCGGCAATGCATCCTCGAAGGCTCGCCCGGCGGCGGTCATATCCTGTGCTCCTCCAATTCCCTGCATCCCGGCTGTAAACCGGAAAACGTCATCGCCATGTTCGATGCGGCGAAGACGTTCGGTCGCTATACGGATATCGCATCGGAACCGTTGGCAGCGCCGCCGCCACCGGACTGCAAGCCGGTTCGAAAACGGCGCGCGACGGGCCGGCGCGGTCGACAACAGGCTGGCTGATCCGGAAAACACGCTGCCGCGTTCCCGGGAAGGAGCCGGATCGGGGCTCTTGCCCTGATCCCGGTGTCACGAAAGGGCCGGCTTAAAGCAAGCAGAAGATAAATCGGTCTACTACCCTCGAAATTATTCCAGGAGCGTTTCATTGTGAGCGATGCGGGCTAGGGAAGATTCCGCACCAACAGGCCTTTGGCCAGTGCCGCTTCAGTCAACTGGCGTTGCGCCAGTTCGGGTACCCCGATGTCGACACGGTGCCCCGAACCGGGAGCGACTTCCTGGGGCTCATCGCTGCCGCGCCGAAACATGTCGCTCAGCCGGAACGGTATGTTTCCAGCCGGGGTTAACAACACCAGGTCGTCACCGCAAGCAATCCTGTTCTTGACCTCCAGCGACAGGCGACCTGTCCGGGTATCGACCGCATCGATAGCGGCCACAAACAATTGCTTGCTCGAGACCGAATTTCCGCACTCGTAGTTCTGGTACTCGGCAGGTACATGACGGCGATAAAATCCCTCGGTAAAACCGCGATTCGCCATCCCTTCGAGTTCATCCATGAGCCCCATGTCAAAATCCATTCCGGCCGAGGCATCGTCAATTGCTCGGCGATAGACCTGCGCGGTACGCGCTGCGTAGTAATAGGATTTTGTGCGCCCCTCGATCTTGAGTGAATCGACCCCGATTTCCATCAATCGATTGACGTGCTGAACCGCGCGCAGGTCTTTCGAGTTCATGATGTAGCTGCCGTTTTCGTCTTCGTAGGCGGGCATGTATTCGCCCGGGCGATTTTTTTCCTGCAGCAGAAAAAGCGGGGAGCTGGTCATCTCCTCTTCCGCCTTCCCGGGGCCAGTGGTTGGTGGCGGGTTGCTGGCGACAATCTCGCCTTCCTCGGTTTGTTGCGCGGCGTGGGCCTGGTATTTCCAGCGGCAGGAATTGGTGCATGCCCCCTGGTTGGAATCGCGGTGGGTCATGTAACCCGAAAGCAGGCATCGACCCGAATAGGCGATACACAGCGCACCGTGAACAAAGACTTCGAGCTCGATCTCGGGGCAACGTTGCCTGATTTCCTCGATTTCATCCAGCGACAGCTCTCGCGACAAAATTACCCGGGTCAGGCCCTGTCCCTGCCAGAATTTTACCGTCGCCCAGTTTACCGCATTGGCCTGCACCGAAAGGTGAACCGGTATCTCGGGCCAGCGTTCCCTGACCATCATGATCAGGCCGGGGTCGGACATGATCAGCGCATCGGGCCCCATCTCGACAACAGCCTCCATATCCTTCAGATAGGTGTTGGTCTTGTTGTTGTGCGGGCTGAGGTTGCTGGCAATATAGAACTGCTTGCCAAGATCGTGCGCGCGGCAAATTCCCCGGGCAAGATTTTCGAGGCGGTTGAACTCGTTTTCGCGGACGCGCAGACTGTATCGCGGTTGACCTGCATAAACCGCGTCGGCGCCATAGGCAAAGGCGTATTCCATGTTTTTCAGGGAACCCGCGGGCGACAGTAGTTCGGGGGTAGTCATCGTAGCTAATCTATGCCACTCGTCGCGGCCAGTTCAACGGACCGTGCATTCTACGCAAAACCGGGTCCCCTGGATAGACGCCGCAACCACTCCTCGTGATTGCCGAATCAGGCTATACAACGCCGTTACTGTTCCCAGTCCCGGTTCCGTTAAGCTCTATCGATACCTGCCCCAGTTCGGGATTCCACAGGTATATCTCATCGTCTTCCCTGTAGCTGCAACTGCAACTGCCGCCACAGGAAGCCGGGTTGCGGTGCTTTCTGATCTTTCCATTTTTGATCCAGAATTCGAGCATACCCCTGGCCGCTTCGGGCTCGACGTCAAAGTGCAAGGCGACATCCTTGAGGCTGACCTGCCGGTGCGACTTAACGTAGTTTTTCAGATCTCGCAAAATCATGCGATCCGCAGATTCCCGCCGTGGCGCTTACCGGCGTAACCGCGCAACCCGATAAATAATAAAACAGCATAGGCCGCCACCAGGCCGATCGTGGTCACGGCTTGCAGGGGATTTTCGCCAATGCGCGCTAGCTGGTAAAAAAGCGTTGCCGAAACATAGGCCACCGAAGTGGTCCAGAAAGCCACGAATCCGGCCCATGACGTCCCTGCTTCAGGTGATATGGCCCCGATAGTCGCCGCGCAGGGAAAATACAGCAGTACGAACAACAGGTAAGCGAAAGCCCCGGCCTGGCCATCGAATCGGCTGGCCATGACGCCGAAAACACCGCGGCTGACTTCCAGCGAATCGGCAATAAAAATACCTATCGATTCGCCGCAGATATCCTGAATATGCCGTTGCCAGCGGGCCACTTTTTCGTGCACGGATGCATCGGCTAACTCATGGCTAACACCGCTGTCTCCCTCGAGTAATTTCAAAGCCAGCCAGCGCAGGTTGTAGTCGTGAGCACCCTCCGGGAACTGCCGCTTTATATCAGCGACCGCGGCCTCCACCTCGCTGTCCATGAAGAGCGTGAAACCGCCATCGGCCCGGTTGTCGATTACTTCAATCAATGCCTGCTTCAGGGCCGGAATCCCCTGGCTCGATACCGCGACGACGCTTACTACCGGGCAACCCAGTTTCCTTGCCAGTAAATCAACATCGATCGATATGCCGCGCTTTCTCGCGATATCCATCATGTTCAGGGCGAGCACGATGGGCACCCCCATCTCGAGCAATTGCACGGTCAGGTAGAGATTTCTTTCCAGGTTGGCTGCATCCAGTACGTTAATGACAACGTCTGCTTCCCGGCCAAGTAAAACCTGACGCGCCACCTGTTCATCGAGCGACTGGGCATCGAAGCTATAAATACCCGGCAGATCGATCATCGGAATCAACGCTTCGATCGACTTTGACTTGTTTGAATCGGATTTAGCCCGGAGAATTCATAAATATGCGCAAAAATCGCGCAGTATATTGATTTCACAAGGAAATATCCGAAGAAGTCTCGTATCGGTGATTACGAGCGACTGAGGATATATTTCTTGTGGAATCAATAGACAAGCGAGAT
>JAAEPH010000131.1 GCA_024232855.1 Gammaproteobacteria bacterium | reverse complement strand
TGCACAATCTCGCTTGTCTATTGATTCCACAAGAAATATATCCTCAGTCGCTCGTAATCACCGATACGAGACTTCTTCGGATATTTCCTTGTGAAATCAATATACTGCGCGATCTTTGCGCATATTTATGAATTCTCCGGGTTAGCTAGTTTCGAGACTCTGTTCTAGATCTTCAAGCAAGTCCCGGCAATTTTCAATGCCGATTGACAGGCGCAACAGGTTTTTCGGTACCTGGCTATGCGGGCCCTCGACCGATGCACGGTGTTCGATCAGGCTTTCAACGCCCCCCAATGACGTGGCGCGCACGAACAGCCGAGTATTTCCAGCGATACGCTTTGCCTCCTCGGCGCCACCCTTGACCAGCAAGGATAACATGCCGCCAAACCCCCGTGTCATCTGTCGGCGGGCTATCTCGTAGCCAGGGTGACTTTCAAGGCCCGGATACAGCACCTGCTGCAGGCGCGGATGCGCCTCGAAATGTTGCGCCAGCTGCAGCGCGGTCTGCGAGGCCCGGTCAAATCGCAGAAAAAGTGTGCGCATGCCGCGTAACAACAACCAGGCTTCATGGGGCCCCAGAATACCGCCGGTCAGGGTGCGCACCAGCTTGATCTCCTGCCAGCGCTCGTCCTCACGGGCCGTCACCAGGATGCCGGCCACCACATCGCTGTGCCCGTTCATATACTTGGTCGCCGAGTGAAACACGATGTCGGCGCCGAACTCCAGCGCGCGCGTTGTCACCGGCGAGGCGACCGTGGCGTCGACCGCGAGCACCGCGCCGGCGGCATGTGCTATCTCGGCGGCGAGCGCGATATCGATCACGTCCCAGGTGGGGTTAACCGGGGACTCGATCCAGACGACGGCCGTTTTCCCGGGTTTGACCGCGCGTCTTAAATTATCGATGTCGCCCGCGTCGAACAGGCTCAATCCAATCGAACGTTTCTCCGAGATGCGCCGCAACCAGTCCTGCGATCCGTGATACATGATCCGCGGCGCAACCACGTGCTCGCCCGCGTTTACGGTTTCGAAAAAGGCGCACACCGCCGCCATGCCGGAAGCGAAGCATTTGGCATCCGCGCCGCCGTCGAGTTCGGCGCAGACCCGTTCCAGGACTTCCCAGGACGGGTTGGCGGAGCGGCTGTAGCTGTAACTGCCGATAAACTCGTAGTTCGGGTCGCGGGCGTAGGTGGTCGACAACTGCAGCGGCGGGCTGATGCCCCCGGTCGCCGCATCGATGAAGTGGCAGGCCTGCGCCAGGCGCGACTCGGCTGAGGTTTCATGATCATTCTGCATCGATATCGCCCTGACGAAGTGAAGACGTTAGTCGTCAAAAAAGGTATATTTTAGCACCGCTTATCCCTTATTCTTGCATGGTTACCACTATCCCGACCGAGTATTCGCCATGGCCGCAACACCTTATTCCATAGACAGCACCGAACGCAAGATCGATCCTTATCGAAAACCCGAATTCGCGTTGAAGCCGGATGGTTCTCCGGACGATAACGATCGCGTCGAAATCGGTCCGACCGCGCTCGCGTTCGCCGAGTGGGAGGCGCTTGGCCTCGAGATTCCGCAGCTCGACAGCATGCGCGAGTTTCGCCTGCAACGGCTGGTACAGCAACTGCAGCAACGCGACTACGGCGGTATCCTGTTATTCGATCCGCTCAACATTCGATACGCCACCGATACCACCAACATGCAGCTTTGGATTGCACACAACCCCGCGCGCGCCTGTTTCGTGTCGGCCGACGGCTACATCGTGTTGTTCGACTTTCACAGTTGCGATCATCTTTCCGCGCACCTGCCGCTGGTCAGGGAGCTGCGCAGCGGCGCCTCTTTCTTTTACTTCGAATCGGCGCACCGCGGCGACGAACAAGCCTCGAAGTTTGTCGCAAGCGTGGACGAATTGATGCGCGAGCATGCCGGCGACAACCGTCGCATCGCGGTCGATAAGATCGAAATTACCGGTTTACGCGCGCTCGAAAAGGCAGGTTTCGAGGTTTTCGAAGGCCAGGAAGTCACCGAGCTCGCCCGCGTCATCAAGGGCCCGGACGAAATCAGGGCGATGCGTTGCGCGATTGCCGCCGGCGAAGCCGCGATGTATGAAATGGAGGACGCCGTCGAAGCGGGCAAGAGCGAAAACGAGATATGGTCGGTGCTGCATGCAGGCAATATCAAGCGCGGCGGCGAATGGCTCGAGACACGCATATTTTCCTCCGGCCCGCGCACCAACCCGTGGTTCCAGGAATCCGGGCCGCGCGTCGTCAGCGACGGTGAACTTCTCGCGCTCGATACCGACATGATCGGCACCTATGGCATGTGTTGCGATATTTCGCGCACCTGGCTGTGCGGTGACGTCGAACCCACGGCCGATCAAAAGCGCATCTACCAGATGTCCTACGAACACATCATGACCAACATGGAATTGCTCGGGCCCGGCGTCCGCTTCAGTGAAATTACGCAGAAAGCACATCGCCTGCCGGACAAATTCATCCCCAACCGCTACGGCGTGGTCATGCACGGCGTCGGCCTGTGCGACGAGTATCCGGCCATCCGCTACCGCGAGGACTACGACTCCTACGGCTATGATGGCGTGTTCGAACCCGGCATGGTCATCTGCGTCGAGGTGTACGCGGGCGAGGTCGGCGGCAAGGAAGGCGTCAAACTCGAAGACCAGGTGCTGATCACCGAAGACGGCTACGAAAACCTGATCCGCTATCCTTTCGAGTCCAGACTCCTGGAGTAATAACCACCCCGCTGCCAAAGGGACTCTCGCGGACCCAACCCTCGAGGACAGACTTCAGTCTGTCCTCTTCGAAGATACGAGTTTGCAACCCCCCATCTACCGTCGTCCCGGCGAAAGCCGGGATCCAGTGGCGAAGAGAGTCTTCCAGCAGCCCTCCTGGAATAGCGTCCGGTCCGCGCTTCGAGGGGGACAGACTGAAGTCTGTCCCCGGGGGTTCCAGCTTTAGTGGGTGGGTTCGGTGATGGGCTCGTCGCCCTTGAGTGCTTCCTTGCGCTTTGCCATGTAGGCTTGCAGCTCTTCCTCGATGGCGGGATCGACCGGGGGCGGTTCGAATTCCGCGAGGATTTTCGGCCACAGCTCGGTGGCGCGGGTTGTCGCATCCCGGGAACCGGCCAACGCCCAGTTCTCACTGTTTTGCCAGTCGCTGATAAAAGGCTCGTAGAACGCTGTCCTGTAGCGCTCCATGGTATGCGCACAGCCGAAGAAGTGACCGCCCGGCCCGACTTCGCGCATCGCTTCCAGCCCGGTCTCGGCGAGGTCGATCTTGATCGGTTCGAGCATCTTGCTCATTTGCTGCAGCATTTCACAATCGATGACGAGCTTCTCGAATGACGCCACCAGCCCGCCTTCGAGCCACCCCGCCGTGTGATAAATGAGGTTGCCGTGACCCATGACGGCGCCCCACAGCGCCATCTGCGTTTCGTAGATTGCCTGTGCGTCGACCGCGTTGGAGGCGTTGCAGGCGCTGCTGCGATACGGCAGCCGATAGCGGCGCGCAAGCTGGCCGCCGGCGATGTTGGCGAGTGCGTTTTCCGGCGTGCCGAAGGCCGGTGACCCCGAACGCATATCGACGTTCGAGGTAAAGCCGCCGTAGACCGCCGGCGTTCCCGGGTTGGTCAGCTGTAGCAGGGCGATACCCAGCAGCGCTTCCGCATTTTGCTGGGCCAGCGCGCCGGCCATGGTCGACGGCGTCATCGCTCCCATCAGCGTGAACGGTGTCACCGTAACGGGTTGCCCGAACAGCGCCATTTGCATGGCGCCATAGGCCATGGCATCGTCGAGCTTGCGCGGCGAATTGACATTGACGTTGGTCATAACACTCGGGTTTGTCTTCATTTCCTCCATCGACAGACCACGCGCGATCGCGGTCATCGCGATGGCGTCACGCGCCCGCCCGCCGCCGATGCCGGTCGCGAAGAATGGTTTGTCGGATAGCGTCAGGTTGATGAAGGTGGTATCCAGGTGGCGCGTATTTGCCGGCATATCAGCCGGCGCGGTCGCCTGGTTGCCCGTGAAATTCAACACGTTGAAGTATTGTCCGAAGCTGATCAGTTTCTTGTAGTCTTCGTAATTACCCGCGCGCCGGCCATTGATATTGTCGTGCACGTTGGGCGTACCCGACACCAGCCCAAAGTTGATCACGTCACCGCCGACGCTGAGCGTTTGCTCGGGGTTTCTCGGCACCACGTCGAAGGTTTCCGGCGCCAGCGCAACGGTTTCGAGCAACAGTGCACGATCCATTCTGACGACTCCGTTTTCACCGATCGAAGCACCGGCCCTGCGAAACAGGTCGAGCGCCTGGTCACCCATCACCTCGACACCCTCTTCCTCGACGATGCGCAACGAAACATCGTGAATGAACTCGAGCTGTTCTTCATCCAGGGCTTCGAGCGGTGCAAACCGATTGTGCAGCAACTTGCGATCGATCTGGTGGATCGCCTCGACCCGCGCCACGGGTCTGTTACGGGAGCGACGACGATTGGATCGGGCCATGAGATTGTCCAGCTACGAAGCAGAGTGGCTATTGTGGAAAATTGATAATCATTTTTCTTTTATATTTGAGATTATTTATGTTAAATATGGGCAAATTATTAAACAAACATGAAACGCCATATCGTCCTATGCCTCTGCCCCCGTGTGCCGCTTTTCTGCGTTGCGGCCGCACTTGACGTTCTACGTCACGCCAATCGATTCGCCGAGAGCGACTTCTACCAATGGACCTTTCTATGCGAAGACAACGCGCCGCTGCAGGACAGCAATGGCATCTGGCTTTATCCGGGTGCAAACATCGATGATGTCGATCAACCCGATCTCGCATTTATTGTCGCCGGATTCGACGCCGCGCAGATGGAACAGCCACAACTTTGCGCCTGGCTGGCCCGGAAGGCTCGCGCCGGCTGCAGGATCGGCGGTATTTCGAACGGTGCTTTCCTGCTGGCTTCAAGCGGCTTGTTGAACCACTACAGCGCAACCACGCACTGGGAAGATTTCGAAAGTTTTTGCCTGCGTTTCCCCGAAGTGCGCGCGCGTTATCAGCGTTTTGTCATCGATCGCAAGCGTCTGACCTGCTCGGGCGGGTCGGCCACGCTGGATATGTTCATCGAACTGGTGCGCCAGGATCTGGGCAACGAGATCGCGCTAAGAGTTTCACGCCAGATGTTGTTACAGGAACAATCCGTGGTGGTGCCCGGCAGCCCGGCCAGCCGCACGCCGGGCCAGCAATATTCACCCCGGATACAGCGCGTGCTGAACATGATCGAAGCCGGCGTGGGGCAGTCGATCACGGTAGCACAGCTGGCGAGTCGAATCGGAATCAGCCGCCGGGAGCTGTTGCGCCTGTTCAGAGAGGAATTGAACACGACGCCGTCGAAAGTCCTCGGCCAGCGCAGACTCGATCGTGCGCGCTCACTGGTTCTGAACACGCGTCTGCCGATGACCACGATTGCCGATTCGGTGGGCTTCAGCTCGCAGTCGCACCTGACCAGCAGCTATCATGCCCAGTTCGGCATCACTCCCGCGCAACAACGGCGCGAATACAGGGCCGCCAGTCATCGCCTACCATTGAAAAGCCGGGATTTCCGCGACTGGTAAGGTTTTCCAACCGCATCGCGATGACTCCGGTTTTCACCTGGAGAGCCCGATACCGGGCAGGTCGAGGCGCGGAACCCCGATTACTATTGTCGGTCGAACGTGTTAATCTTGGCCGTTCGCAACCCTATCCAATACTTATAAAAAATTCCATTCAGACGGAGAGGCAAAATGGCTAAAGTACGTGGTTTATCGGACATCCTGACTTATTTTCGACGCAACGAAAAACCGATTTTTTTCGTTTCCCCGACCGCTTTCAACCTGCTCGGTGTCGAGAAATTCATCAACCGTTTTTATCACATCAATTACTTCGACTCTTTCGATGGCCTGCACCCGCGCATTTTCGTGCCGACCGAGAAAAGTCACGACGAATTCGAGTCGATGGAAGACGTCTGTAACTACATGCTGCAGCATAAGGAAGTCATCGATCGCATCAAGAAAGCCGGCAAGGGACCGGCCAAGTTGTTGTTCGTGATGCTCGATGAAAAAACCGAAGAGATCTGTAAGGAACTCGGCGTCGATATCGCCTTGCCCCCGGTGGAGTTGCGCAAGCGACTTGATTCCAAGATCGAACTGACCCAACTCGCCAACAGAGCCGGCATCGACAGCGCACCCAACGTGCTCGGCAAGGCCGACAGTTACGAGGAATTGATGAGGGCCGCCAAAAAGGGCGGGCTCGGCAACGACCTGGTGGTACAAACGCCCTACGGCGACTCGGGCCGCACCACGTTTTTCATCAAGGCCGAGGCCGACTGGGACAAGAATGCCGAGGAAATGAAGGGCGAACAACTCAAGATCATGAAACGCATCAACCACATGCCCGGCACCATGGAAGTTTGCGTGACGCGCCACGGTACCCTGTCCGGCCCGATTCAGACCGATATCACCGGTTTTGAGGAAATTACGCCTTACAAGGGCGGCTGGTGCGGCAATGACGTCTGGCCGAAGATATTCAATGCCAAGATTCGGCGCGATCTGCGCAATATCGCGTCCGCGCTCGGTGATCAACTTTTCCAGGAAGGCTACAAGGGTGTTTTCTGCATGGACTTCCTGCTCGACACCGACGACGGTACCCCCTATCTCGGTGAAGTCAATCCACGTATCAGCGGCGCCAGCCCGTTAACCAACCTGATCACCTCGCATTATGGCGGTGTCCCGCTGTTCCTGTTCCACATGCTCGAGTATCTCGACGTCGACTACGAAATAAACCTGAAAAAGGTGCAGAATCGATGGAACGAGTACGACTTCTGGAGCCAGCTGGTGTTAAAGCAAACCGAGGACAAGGTGCGGCAACTAACCCATGCGCCGCGTACCGGCGTTTGGTCGATGGATAAATACGGCGGCATCAACTTCGATCGTTCCGACCTCGACTGGACCAACGTCATCGACAATGACGAGGCGTTCTACCTGCGGGTGTACCGGGAAGGCGACTATACCTACAAGGGTGCGGATCTCGGCATCATCGTTTCGCGCGGCCGCATGCAGACCGAACAGCGCGAACTGCGCGAGCGCGCCAAGCAGTGGACGGCGGCGATTAACGCGGAATTTCACGGTATCGATCCAAAGGAATTGCCGGATATCTACCAGGATCCATTCGGTTCGAAACTGTTTTAGCCCGCTTACCTCTCAAGCTGGTCCTCGACGCAGGCTACTCGACAAGGGTTCTCGCGGAGACGCTAAGAACGCGGAGGCCATTTTGCGGGTGGGTGGAAAGGCATATCTAATTCAAATTTCGACAACCTCTTTATCCCACCGCGCTCCTCTGCGCCTCTGCGAGAACCTCCCCGGTGAAGCGCCTACAGTACGATTACAGGGATGACGGTGTCGCAGGTCAGGCGCTTTGTTCCAGCGAGCCGGCGGGAACCGACACGATCGAGTTATCCCAGCCGATAATCGCTTCGATCGCTTCGGCGATGCGCAGCACTTCGTAGTCGCTGCCGACGTCGCCGATGATTTGCAGTGACATCGGCAGACCTTCGTCACCGATGCCCATCGGGATCGCGCAGGCGGGTAACCCGGCCAGGTTGGCATCGTAGAGAAAACTGGCCCAGTCGAGCCAGGGAAATTCGATGTGGGTATCGTCGATTTTCTCGGGGTGGATGGTGCCGTGCGGAAAGGCCTCGCAACCGAGGGTCGGGGTTATCAGTATACGCGCGCCATGGCGCTCGAACATGTCCGAATAGTGCTGGCGAATAACCCGGCGATGCGCCTGCGCTTCCTCGAAATCCTCCGCGGAGAACTGATCGCCAAAATCGAGAAAGCCTTTCGCAACCTCGCCCACATAATCCATGTTATGTGGACCGCCGCGTGCATGTTCGGCCGCATCGTAAGTGGCGGTAACCGCCCAGGTGATCACCGAAGACGATAACCCGGGATTGTCGTCCACCAGGTTAAAGCCGTCTTTGCGCATCAAATCGACGGCGTTGCGGAATGCCTCGCGCACGTCGGTATTGACCGGGGCAAAACCCAGGTCCTCTGAAAAAATGATCGGAACTCTACGGGTCTTTCCGGCAGGTTTGCCATCGAAGCCTTCGTTCAAAATCTCGAAAAACAGGCGCGCATCGGCAACGCTGCGGGTCATCGGCCCATAGCAAACCAGGGATTGCCAGGACGGGAAACAGGGTTCGCGCGGAATCGCGCCGAAGCTGGGTTTGAAACCGACAATGCCACAGAAACCGGCGGGAATACGAATGGAACCACCGCCGTCACCGCCGAGTGAAAACGAACTGACGCCGGTTGCTACCACGACCGCCGCGCCGCCCGACGAACCGCCACTGGTGCGCTTCGGGTTCCACGGGTTCGAGGTCAAACCATATATTTCGGAGTGAGTGACCCCGGTCAGGCTGAACTCGGGACAGGTCGTCTTGGCAAAAATGATTGCGCCTTCCTGCTCAAGCAACTCGATCGCGCGGCAGGTTTCAGTGGGGACGAAATCGCTCAACACCATCGCCCCGTTGGCACAGGGATAACCCGCGAGAAATTGCGAATCCTTGACCGTGATCGGCAAGCCGCAGAGCCGGCCGAATTTACCCGAGGCGCGTTTTTTATCGGCCTCCCGGGCAGCCTGGCGTGCGCGTCCATAGAGCTTTAACGCGATCGGGTTGAGCAGGGGTGCGATTTCCTCGGCGCGGGAAATCGCCTGTTCGAGTAGTTCGACTGCAGTAATTGCTCCTGAAGCCAGCGCTTGTAGTTGTTGTGTTGCTGTCAATGAGAGTTGTTGCATGCCGCCAGATGATTTTATAACGGGCCGGGATTAATCCCGGCCCTTTTTATTGCTTGGAAACAGAGATCGTAGCTTAGACAGCAACGCTATCGTCTGCAAGTGTTTCCTCGACCATCATCGCGGCCACCGGAATTTCCACCTCAGCCGGGATTTCCACGTCTACCTGGTACCAGGCCTGGCTACGGCGGGCAACCTCTTCCTGGGATACATTTTCAATTTTGCTTGCCATCGACCACAGGTAGCCGTTACCGTCCAGCAGAATACCGGTGCGATCACCCCAGTAGGCATCGTACAAGGGGGTATGGACCTGGGCGCCGGCTTCGACAGCTCGCTCCCAGCTGGTATCGACATCATCCAGGTACAGGTGAACCTGGTTGCTGCAGACGCCCAGGCTTGCCGGTGACAGGATGCCCTGTTCGGGGGCTTCCGCGTTCAAGGCGATAATGCTGTTACCGATTTTCATAGTCGCGTGAATGGCGACAGTCTCGTCGGCGCCACGGTGACGCGTCAGCAGTTCAGCGGCAAATGCCGCCTGGTAGAAGGCAACCGCGCTATCGACATCGAACACGGTCAGACAGGTAGTCGCGGTACGATAGCCGCGAGGAATAGGGGATACTTTTTTAGTCACAATATGCTCCATAATGTGAGTGTGCAGGGAAAAGGCTTTAGTCGCCTTGCTAAAAACAAGATGTAACCGTCAATGATTGAAGTCGGCTACACCATGAGCCATAATGTAGTCAACAGGTCGTAATTTGTCAACACCATGAATCAAGATGTTCAACTTGGAATCACCGGGTCGGTCACCCAGGCCGACCTCGCGCCGTTGCGCGACAGTACCCGGTTGGGCGAATTCGCGGTGGTTTATCGTGTCGAACGCCTGCACCAGGGGGGCGGTTACGGCGACCAGGGCAAACACCCGCTGGCCTGGGCCGTGGCCGTCTACGTCGATAACCAGTTGTGCCGGGTCTTCAATGCACGCGGCGCCGGCCGCGAATGGAACAATATCGACCGCCTCAGCATGTGGCTGCGCGAACAGGGATTCTGGTACTGGTGGACGCGCAACGACCTCGAGGCGGTGGGTAACGCAAGCGCCGATGACGAGGAACACGGGGATACGCCAACACCGACGCCGTCAACGGCTTTCATCGATTCACCGTTATAAATGAAAGCCGCGGCACACATGAACTTCAGCTTTCGCGCCTTCGCGGAAGACGAGCCGGGCGAAACCTGGCAACAGGAGTTCCTCGACCGATGGCCTGCTTACAAGCGATGGTTTCTGCGCTTTGGCGACCGCGAACGCCCAACCTATTTCGAATCTTGGCGTGCCCTGAAACGTTACATGCCACAAATGGTACCGATATACGAGCACATGGTTGACCTCGCCGGCGGCGGAGACCGTGCCTCGCGCTTTCTCGCGCAATTCTGTCCGCCGCCACTCTTTCGCGGCTGCTCGCAGGCGGTCTACCTCGAAGACGAGGCGGTACTGGTGCGAAACTATGACTACTCACCCTACATTTTCGACGGCCTGGTGATGCGCTCAAAATTCGAGCAGCGTAGTGTGGTAGCGATGATCGACTGCATGTCGGGCGCGCTCGACGGCATCAACTCCGATGGACTGGCGGTTTCGATGTCCTTTGGCGGGCGCCAGGAGTTCGGCATCGGTTTCGGTATTCCGTTGGTGCTGCGCTACCTGCTGGAACACGCCGGCGACGTCGCCGAAGCCTGTGAACTGATACAGCGCGTGCCGGTGAACGGCGCCTACAACATCATGCTGCTCGACCGCGAAAACCGTTTCGAGACCCTCGCCGTCGTACCCGGGCAGGAACTGTTGAAGATGGGCACCCGTGTCTCAACCAATCATCAACCAGGCAGTAGCTGGCCGGTCTACGAGGAAAAGGTCGGCACTCATTTGCGTTACCGGTATCTCGATGAAATCACAGGATCGGCGCGCTTAAATTCACGCCAGTTCAGTCACCTGTTCCTGCAGCCCCCGCTATACAACACCCAGTTTGGGCGTGGTTTCGGCACGCTATACAGCGCCGCGTTTTACCCGCAGAACAGGACTTGCGAATATCTCTGGCCCGAGCACAGCTGGGCTTTCGACTTCGCCAGGTTCGACGATTGCGAGTACCGCATCGATTTCATCGACCCCGCGGGCTATCCCGCCAATAGTCAATCCTACGGTGAAATCTATACTTCCAGACCGCTGCCGGTATTACTCTACTAGCCAATACTCTCCGTCGTCACCCGATGCGTCGTCCCGGCGAAAGCCGGGATCCAGGGAGGCTGGGAGTCTCACTTCGTTTCTGGGTCCCGGCTTTCGCCGGGATGACGATAGTGGGGAAGGGTTATCTTGCCTGGAATTGCTCCAGTGCCTCCTCGGTAAACAGCTGCAAACCGATCTCGGGCTGGTAACCGTGGATTTCCTTGACGTCGAGCGCGCGAATGAAGGCAAGAATCGCTTCGCTGACCACCTGCCCCGGCACCAGCACCGGAAACCCCGGCGGATAGGGCGTCACGAAACTGGCCGACACCAGTTCGCGGCCGGACTTCATCGCCTTGCCGATAGTGGCTTCGTCAATGGTCATGTATTCGCAGTTTTCCTCGTCGTAGGCGAGAAAGAAAGCGCCGCGAATATCGCCCTCGGGTGTCTTGACCTTGCGTTTCGCACCTGCACAGAACACCCCGTGAAAGTGGCTGAAATCGGGCAATGGCGGCAACTCCTGCGACAGCGATTTCACCTTGTTCTCGATGATCTTGCGTTCAATCCGGCTCGCGTCCTCGCGCTGCTGATCGAGTTCGGTCGCAATCTTGACCAGGACTTCGATGAGAAACGCCACCGAGCTTCGCGTGGTACCGATATTGGTCATGAACAGCACCGTGTTACGCGAGGTTTTATTGATCTGAATGCCGTACTTGTCCATCAGGTATTCATTCTTGAAGGTATCGCCGTCGATGCCGGTGAGCCCGAGATAAAGCGTCAGCCGGGTCAGGTCGATGACGAAATCATCGGTCTCCCAGGCCTCCTCCATGCTGGTGTTGCGCCAGCCGGTTTCCGGATCGAAGTAACTACCGATACCCGATGGCCGATACTCTTGCGGAATCATTTCCCTGGCCGAGAGAAATTCGAAATAACGCTTCAACAGGGGATGCGAGGCGACCCTTTCGCGAATTGCCATGGCCAGCTCGATCTGCTTCTGCACCATTTCAAACCCCTCGAGCTCGACCTGGCGGCGGCCGATGTCGAGCGATGCCAGAATCTGGTAGTTTGGCGAAGTCGAAGTATGCGTCATGAAGGCTTCGTTAAAAGGCTCCTGGACCTTGTGGTGGAATTGCTGATCGTAGATGTGAATCATCGATCCCTGCCGCAGTGAAGTCAGCGACTTGTGCGTCGACTGAGTCGCATAGGCGCGAATGCTCACCTTCGCCGGATCGGGCAGCAGGCGCTCTTCGAGCAGGCCGTCGTCTTTCAGGCGGGCGACACGCTTGATGTAATCCGCATACTCGCGGGCGTATTCCTCGCTTCGGTAACGCGCCTGCAATCGCCTCGATGTCGCCATCGCGGTGCGCCTGCGGTAGGTCGGGGTGAAGCCGGCAAAAGCGAACCAGGCTTCATCCCACAGGAAGATCAGGTCGGGCTTGATCGCGAGGCATTCCTCCATGACGCGTTCGACGTTGTAAACCACGCCGTCGAAGGTGCAGTTGGTCAGCAGCAGCATTTTGACCCGGTCGAGCTGCCCCGCCTTCTTGTAAGTCAACAGCCGGTGCTTGATTTCGCGCAGCGGCACCGCGCCGTACATCGAGTAGTCGTTCAACGGGTAGGAGTCGAGGTAACAGACCTGGGCCCCGGCGAGCACCATGCCGTAGTGATGTGATTTATGACAATCGCGATCGACAAGAATGATGTCGTCGGGCTTGACCAGCGCCTGCACCACGATCTTGTTGGCGGTCGAAGTACCGTTGGTAACGAAGTAACTGCGCCGGGCGCCAAAGGCGCGCGCCGCCAGTTCCTGCGCCTTCTTGATCGGCCCATGCGGCTGCAACAGCGAATCGAGCCCGCCCGAGGTCGCCGAGGTTTCCGCGAGGAAAATGTTCATGCCGTAAAACTGCACCATATCCTTGATCCAGTGTGACTTGGTCACCGACTTTCCGCGCGATATCGGCATGGCGTGGAAAACTCCGGTCGGTTGCTGGCTGTACCTGCGCAGTGCCGTGAAAAACGGCGTCTGGTAGCGCTGTTGAATACCGCGCAGAATGTTCAGATGCAGGTCGAGATAATCTTCCTGCTGGTAAAAAATCCTGGAGAATTTCTGCGAGGCATTGCCGGCGATATCTTCGACCGCGGCATCGGTCACCAGGTACAGGTCGAGTTCAGGGCGCAATTCCGACAACAGGTTGCCGAGCAGCGGGCCACGCTCGATGTCGAGCGCGTTTTCATAGGCGGATTCATCGACGTTGGCGAGATAGCGATGCAGTATTTCGAGGTGATTGGCGGATCGCAACGGAAAGCCGTAGCGGATCACCACGCTTTGAATGTTGTAATTGAACAGGACCGCGATCAGTGCGTCTTCGAAACTCGGCACCGAGACGATATCGTAGATGAATTGATCTTCCGTGCGGCGCAGCTCACGCAGCCTGTCGCGCAGATGCCGTGTGTCCTCGTGAGGGCTTACATCGACAAACAACACTTCAAAATAGGGCCGCTGCTGGTTGCTTTGATCATGGTAGTGCGCGGCGTCTTTTCTTTCTTCGAGTTCGGCCGCGGTACGCAGGTTTAATTCCCTCGAGCGATAAGTACCGCCGGTCAGCGCACGCACGATGCGCGAAACCACGTGCGCCAGCAATTCATAATTCTGCTGTTCAAAGAGCTGCCATATCAGCCTGAAATCGTCATGCGACGGAAACGCGGTGTAACTTTCGAAGGTTTCCAGCAGCGTGATGGCATCGCGACTCTTGCTGATGAGGTTGGCGATATCGGCCTGGCGCATGTGCTTTTCGCTGAGGCGATTGACGTATTCCTCGAGCCTGTTCCAGGTATCGAAGCGCATCTGCGTTGGACTGTGGTAAAAATCCAGGTTGGTGCGAGACTTTCTTTTTATGGGGGCGTCGTTATCGGGCATCAGGATTCCTCGTAGACTTGAGCCGAACCGGAGCATAACAGTGTAACCCATATGTGCTACCGAACCGCTAAATTCATTGTCGAGTTCCGGCGAAATAGTTATGATTCCCGCCCTTGTAGAAACTCTCGGACCAGGACCTATGACAATTCAGTTATCTGACCAGGCACTGCTCAAGACACAGGCCTACATCAACGGGCAGTGGCAGGATGCCGACAGCGGCGCAACGGTGCCGGTGACCAACCCCGCCACCGGCGAAGTCATCGCCGAAGTCGCAAAGTGCGGCAGCGCCGAAGCCCGGCGCGCCATCGAGGCCGCCGCCGCGGCCTTCCCGGAATGGAGCAAGCGTACCGCGAAAGAGCGCGCCGCCTGCCTGCGCAAGTGGTTCAACCTGATGATGGAGGCGCAGGAAGACCTGGCGCTGATCATGACTCTTGAACAGGGCAAACCACTGGCCGAGTCGCGCGGCGAAATCGCCTACGGCGCGAATTACATCGAATGGTTCGCCGAGGAAGCCAAGCGCATCTACGGCGACACCATTCCGCAGCCGTCCAACGACAAGCGCATCGTCTGCATCAAACAGCCGGTGGGCGTCGTCGCCTGCATCACGCCGTGGAACTTCCCCAACGCGATGCTGACGCGCAAGATCGCGCCCGCGCTCGCCATCGGCTGCACCGTGGTGTGCAAGCCCGCCAGCGCCACCCCGCTGTCCGCCTACGCCTTCGTCGAGCTGGCCGAACGCGCCGGCATACCGCCCGGCGTGATCAACATGGTGACGGGTGAAACCTCGGCCATCGGCAAGGAACTCACCTCCAACCCGATCGTTCGCAAGCTGACCTTCACCGGTTCGACCCCGGTCGGCAAGCAACTGATGGCGGAATGCGCGCAAACCGTCAAGCGCACATCGATGGAGCTCGGCGGTAACGCGCCGTTCATCGTCTTCGACGACGCCGATATCGACGCCGCGGTTGCCGGCGCGATGATCAGCAAGTACCGCAACGCCGGCCAGACCTGTGTCTGCGCTAACCGACTGCTGGTACAGGCCGGTTGCTACGACGTCTTCGCCGACAAACTCGCGGCCGCGGTCGCCGGTCTCAAGATGGGTGACGGCATGCAGGAAGGCGTTACCGTCGGCCCGCTGATTACCGAGCAGGCCGCCAACGACATGGAAGCCTTCGTCGCCGACGCGGTCGAAAAGGGCGCCAAAAAGGTGGTCGGCGGTAACCGCTCGGATCTGGGGTCGCACTTTTTCGAACCGACCATTCTGACCAACGTCACCGACGAAATGCGCGTCTTCCGCGAAGAGATCTTTGGACCGATCGCGCCGCTGTTCAAGTTCGACACCGAGGAAGAAGCCGTGCAAATGGCGAACGACACCGAGTTCGGCCTCGCCTGCTACTTCTACTCGCGCGATATCGGCCGAATCTGGCGCGTCGCCGAGGGCCTCGAGTACGGCATCGTCGGTATCAACGAGGGCATCATCTCCAACGAGATGGCGCCGTTTGGCGGTGTCAAGGAATCCGGACAGGGCCGCGAAGGCTCCAAGTACGGCCTCGACGATTACACCGAAATCAAGTACATGTGCATGGGAGGGATCGACAAATGAGTAACGCAGAACTGAAAGTAACCGGGGTTGCAGGAGTAACCAACCAGGAATGGCAGGCGCGCAGGCAGGACGCCGTCGCCATCGGACAGGGCAACATCGCCCCGGTATACGTCGAGCGCGCGCTCGGCTCCGAGCTGTGGGACGTCGAAGGCAAGCGTTACATCGATTTCGGCACCGGCATCGCGGTATGTTCGGCGGGTCACTGCCACCCGAAAATCACCGCGGCGGTCACCGAACAGCTCAATAAGTTCAGCCATACCTGCGTCATGGTAACGCCCTATGACAGTTCGGTACGTCTCGCCGAGAAATTGAACGAACTCGCGCCCGGGCCGAGCAAGAAGAAATCGATCTTCGTCACCACCGGTGCCGAAGCCGTCGAGAACGCGGTCAAGATCGCGCGCGCCCACACCGGGCGGCGCGGTGTCATCGCCTTCAACGGCGGTTTTCACGGCCGCACCATGCTCGCCATGGGCCTGACCGGCAAGATTACCCCTTACAAGAACCTGTTCGGCCCGTTCCCGGCCGAGCTGTACCACGCGCCCTTCCCGATCGAGTATCACGGCGTTTCGGTCGCGGATTCGATGCAGGGACTCGATAACCTGTTCAAATGCGATATCGCTCCCGGTGACGTCGCCGCGATCATCGTCGAGCCGGTGCAGGGCGAAGGCGGCTTTTACCCGGCGCCGGTCGAATTCCTGCAACAGCTCAGGGCGCTGTGCGACGAGCACGGCATCATGCTGGTCATCGATGAAATCCAGACCGGCTTTGCGCGCACCGGCAAGATGTTCTGCAGTGAGTACGCCGGCGTCGAAGCCGACCTGATGACGGTCGCCAAAGGCATGGCCAACGGTTTCCCGATCGCCGCGGTTGTCGGCAAGGCCGAAGTTATGGATTCACCGCTTCCGGGCGGCCTCGGCGGCACCTACGCGGGCTCACCGCTGGGCTGCGTCGCGGGCCTCGCCATGATCGACGTCATCGAGGATGAAAAGCTCGCCGATGCGGCCAATCACGTCGCCGAGCTGTTCAACAACCGGCTGCGGGATCTGCAGGCGAAATTCCCGGCCAATATCGGTCATTTGCGCACCGCTCACGGCGCGATGATGGCGATGGAACTGGTCAGGGACGGCGATGCCAACCAGCCCGATGCCGAGTTGACCAAGGCATTGATAGGCAAGGCTTACGAGAACGGCCTGGCGCTGCTCAGCTGCGGCGCGCGCGGTAACGTCATCCGCTTCCTGCCGGCGCTAAACATCGGCGATGAGTTGATCAACGAGGGCATGGACATTCTCGAAAACTGCCTGCAACAACTGGTCTGAACCGGATCCCGTCCAAGCGGGGACTCAGGACAGCGGGGACAGTATACCTATTTCGTGACAGTATCTGGCCCGTGTAGGCTTACATGAAATAGGTATACTGTCCCCGGATTTGCGGATTTGAGGCAAAAAGCGGCCCTGAGCCTACGGTTCGCTATTTGAAATTCCGCCGCTGCCCGGGCGAATCAGGGGCGCTGTCGGTGAGTACCTGTAAATCACCTTAAGGAAAATTACGAGCGACAAACGCTGATAGAAATCGATGAGACCTTGCGCCCAGTCTGCCCGGTTTCCAGGGCGTTCGCGGAAATAGTTCGCAACAAATTTGCCGGGCACACCGGTTTCAGTAGCCGCCATCACATCACGGTACTCCGCGCTGGCATCGGGGTGGGCTTCAAGACCCTTGACGATATAACCCAGGTACTCTTCGGTAGGTTTCAACGCCTGGGTGGACCGGTTCGTCTGGTAGAAAAACAGTTCGACGCCGTCCTGTTGGATCACGGTTCGTCGATATCGCTTCAGCACCGGCACCACTTCGTAAAAGTCCATGCGCGCGGCGTCCCTGCCCGACAGGGTATAGAGGAATCCATGCACGGCCTCCCCCGGTGCCGGCTCCGCCGACGCGTAGCCGCAACCGGCCCAGGGGGCGGGATGGTCGAAGCGGAGCCCATGGTCCCTGAGCGTGAAGGGCCTCGCGGCGAGAGGCGTAATGCGGCGCTTCTTCATCACCGCATCGCTCAGATTGGCGCCAAAGGCGAGGTACTGAAGCCGATCTTCCCCGTGGCCGAAAAGCCGTTTTACATTGCAGGCTTCAAACCGCAGTTTCCAAATCAGGTAACGAATCATAATATACCGGTGTAGTGTTTTTGGTGCAGTGTATTATGCACCCGGCTGAGCCTGCTCTCAGGTTGAAAATCGGGTTTGCTCATTTTGAACCTCGGTTACTTTAAGCTCGGGCGGATCGCGTTAGTGACCTGCCCCTGAAATTTTCGAACGCTGTTTTCCCAAGGTGGCGACAGCAGCCCGGTTTCCCTGCTTTAGTTTTGCAGCGCTGCGATACATCGTTCGACATCCGTGCTGTCATTATACAGATGCGTTGAAATCCGAAGCCTGCCAAATCCGGCGTAAGCACCCCAGATCAAAACCTGCTGCCGTTCGAGCTCCTGTCGGATGGCCTCCAGGTTTTCGGCCATGAAGCAGACATTCCCGGCGCGTTGCGAATCTTCAAAGGGGGTCATCAATTCAAAACCGAGTGATTCCACCGCTTCATAAATCGCGCCGCTTAGCGCCAGCGCGTGTTGTTCAATCGCATTTATCCCGATCTCCAAAATATAGTCTAAGGCATTGTTCAAAATATAGACGCTGATAAAACCGGCATTTCCCGGCTGAAACTGATGGGCGCTCGGTTGCAGTGTAAATTCGGTTGGTTTTTCCCAACCGCCATGTTGCGCCGGGCTATTCCAGCCCAGAAACGGCGGGCAAAAATCGGGCAACCTGTCGCGGTTGACGTAAAATACCGCCGCGCCATGAGCGCCGAGTAGCCACTTGTAACAACTCGACACCATGATATCGGCGAGACTTGCATCGACCGGAACCACGCCCGCGGCATGAGTCGCATCGAGCAACAACAGGGCATTTGAAGACCTGACCAGCCGCGACAGGGATTCGAGATCGATGCGCTGGCCGGTAAACATGCTGACATGGCTGATGCATACGACCCGTGTTCTCTCGTCGATCAGGGCAGCAATATCTTCAAGCTCGACAACCCAGTTTTTGTGCCTGACGACCCGGACTTCGACGCCCGGATTGTTAAATCGAGTCCACGGCAGGAGTCCTGACGGAAACTCGACATCGGCGACCACGACATTGTCTCCGCTGCGCCATTCGAGACCGTAAGCAAGGTTATTGATCCCTTCCGAGGCATTTGACAGGAAGGTTATTTCTTCAGGGTTAGTTGAAAACAGCCGGGAACATTTGCCCCTGGCAAGCTCAACCATGTCGGCTTCCAGCGTACGCGCTTTTTCGCCGCGTGATTTATCGATCATGAACTGATCGATAGCCTGCCGATGGGACTTGAGCATGGG
>JAAEPH010000130.1 GCA_024232855.1 Gammaproteobacteria bacterium | reverse complement strand
CTTTGGGGCGCACTTTTCGCAATTTTCGCCGGGATTGTCTACCTGCTGGCGGGTGAGTCGATCATCAACCTGTTCACCAGTATCGACAGCGTAACCGAGACGGCTTTGCGCTACTTGCCGTGGATGGTCATCGCGCCGATTCTGTCGGTCTGGAGTTTTCAACTCGATGGTATTTTTATCGGTACCGGGCACACCCGTGAAATGCGCAACGCGATGGTTTGTTCGTTGATTTTTTACCTGGCTCTGCTGCAATGGGCAATCCCATCGATGGGAAATCATGGGCTCTTTTTCGGCCTGATGTGTTTCATGTTGATCCGTGCGTTGTCGCTGTTATTCTACTATCGCGGAATCGAAGCCGCGATTCGCAATAACGAAAAAGCTTAATAATGAATCCCGTCATCTTCCTGTGGGCCCACCCGCGTTCAATGTCTACCGCGATTGAACGCATCATGCGCGAACGCGGTGACCTCGACTGCCTGCATGAACCCTTTCTACATTACTATTACCTGCACCGCAGCAGCAAACCCCCGGTTCATTTCGACAGCGAACAGGGTCATGCAAACGAGTATGGCGAAATTCGTGATTTGATTTTGCAGCGTGCGGAGCGATCCGCGTTGTTTATCAAGGATATGAGTTACTACGTGATACCGGAATTACTGGGCGATCCTGATTTTTGCAAACGCATTCGACATTGTTTCCTGCTGCGCAACCCGATGTCTGCAATCATGTCCTATTACCGGCTCGATGACAGCGTCACGCTGGACGAAATCGGTATTGAATCCCAATGGCGGCTTTTTCAGGGGTTGCAGGCGCTCGGTATCGAAGACAGCGTCGTACTCGAGGCGGAATCGGTGCAAGCCGATCCCGCCGCAAGCATGCGTCGTTTCTGGCGGGCGCTGGGGCTGGATTACAGCGACCACGCTTTGAGCTGGGATGGCAGTTCGACGCCGAGCGACTGGCAATACGTCGAGGGCTGGCACCAGTCGGTTTCCGCCTCGCGCGGGATTCGCAGGCAAGCGACGCGCGACGCGGAACGCGTTGCCGACGAGTTCGCGCAACTCTGCCGCGAGGCGCCGCAACTGGAGCAATACCTGCAACATCAACTGCCGTTTTACCAGAAATTGCGCGAACACAGTTTTGATAATGTCTGAGGGCGCAACCACGGGCGTTCTGAAGCAGCATCGTTTTCTGCTGGGCGCGGTTTTCATGGGGCATTTGACCAATGACTGGGTCGCCGGAACGCTGTGGTTGCTGGCGCCGGCGATTGCGGTGAGCATGGGCCTGGGTCCGATGGAGGTCGGCCTCATACTGACCATCAACGGCATCGGTGCCGGCCTTGCCTATATTCCCGCAGGCGTGCTTTCAGACCGTTCGACCCGCCCGGGGTTGCTGATGTTGCTGAGTTTCTGGTGGGTTGCGGTCGGATACCTGAGCGCAACCCTGGTCCCGGGATTCTGGGCGATAACGCTGTTACTCGCCTTTGGGGCCATGGGCGATGCTTTCTGGCATCCGATCGCAACCGGGGTTTTGGTCAAGGAAATGCCCGCGCAACGCGCGCAGGCGCTCGGCATACACGCGGTCGGCGGCACTATCGGCGCCGAGGTTTTGGGGCCGCTCAGCACCGGCTTTTTACTCGGTTACTTCGACTGGCAGACGACCTTGCAGATACTCGTGTTGCCGGCCGTCATCATGGGCATTCTGTTTATCCCGATAGCGAGGCGCATCAGTCGCGACAGCCCCGGCGAGATCCATGCGATCGATTTCAGGGGGCTTACCCGGGTGTGGTTCAAGCCCATGGGGATCGCGCTGATGCTGGTCATGATTCTCTACAATATGGCGCTGGTCGCCCAGCTTGCGATGGCGCCGGTGTACTTTCAAAGCGACCACGGCCTGTCGCCGTTTCACGCAGGCCTGATATTCGCCGTAATCCTGATGATTGGATCAATTTGTCAGCCATTTCTCGGCAAATATTCCGACAGCCGGGGGCGCAAGCCGCTGATACTGCTGATGCTCTTCGGTTCCGGTTTTTTCGCATTGTTCGCCGGCCTCAGCGACAGTCTTTACTGGGCTATCCTCGGTCTGCTGCCTGCGGTTGCCATGCTCACCGCGGTGCGTCCGGTAATACTGGCGTCGGCCGTCGAACACAGTGGCCAGTCGGAGGCGACCACGCTCGGTATCGTCTTCACCATTCTCGACGGTGTCGGCATGTTCGGCGCGCTGCTGGCCGGGCTGGTTGGTGAGTATGATCTGCGCTACGCCTTCATCATGGCCGCCGTCATGGCATTGTGCGCCGGACTGATCTGTCTGTTTCTGAACTTCAGGGTTAGCGCGATCAGCCAGGACCAGCCGATCGTCGCCACGGTAGCTAATCCAGCTGATCCTTGATGATGGTGTATAGCTCCGGTCGATTGTCGGCGACTTCGTTGACGCTCAGGCCTTCCAGGGAGTGCGGGTACTTGAGCCACTGCGACGTTTCATGCAGGTAGTAGTCCGGGACGCGGCCACTTTTGTTACGCGACGGCTTGTAATAGGGCACCGCGATGCGAATGTCATGCGGCGCGTTGAGCCTCGCTTTTTCACGCAGCCGCGTAATCACCGCTTCGATGGTGAGGCCCGTGTCGAAGACGTCGTCGACGATCAGCAGGCTGTCCTCGCGCGTGCAGTTCTTGATCAGGTAGTTCATGCCGTGGATGCGGATTTCAGGGGAATGCCCATCGATGCCGCTATAGGACGAGGTGCGAATCGAGATGTGGTCGGTTTCCATGCCATACCAGGCGAGCAGCTCCTGTACCGCGATCCCCATCGGCACGCCACCGCGCCAGATGGCGATCATGATGGTCGGACGAAATCCATCCCTGATGATTTCGGCGCCGAGCCGAAACGAATCCTCGAGTAGTTGTTGTGCCGACAGGTACTGTTTTTCACTCATCTCGCGTGCATTCATCCCGGTCACTTGATAGGCTTCGCCAGAATAACATACTGGTTTCAATGGATGCAGGTTAAACGCTTTATCGAGGAGCAGGAACTACTCGAGGACTCCTACCGGCTGGCCCGGCAAATTTACCAGAGCGGATTTCGTCCGGACTTTATCGTCGGCGTCTGGCGCGGGGGTTCCACGGTCGGAATCTACGTTCAGGAATGCCTGCAGTATCTCGGTGTCGAAACCGATCATATCGCGGTGCGCACGTCCTATCGCGGCCGCGATGATTACTTCCAGCAGCTGCAGCAGGGCAGCGAAATGCGCGCCCATGGCCTGCAGTACCTGTTTGAAAACCTGGATGCCAACGATTCGCTGTTAATCGTCGATGACGTTTTCAGCACCGGCCGCAACGTGCACGCGATTATCAATCGCCTGCGCCAGAGTAACAAGCGCAACATGCCGGAAGAGGTCCGCATCGCGGCGCCTTACTACCGAACCGCGGCCGACGGTTCCGGCGCGGTACCCGATTATTACCTGCTACAAACCGAAGACTGGCTGGTACTGCCTTACGAGTTAAGCGGAATCAGCCGCGCCGAAATGGAAACGCATAAATCGTGGGTCCTGCCGCTGCTCGACGAACTAAAACCCGACTGGCAATAACTATGAGATTTTCCTCTTTAACAGACCGCGTCAAGGGCGGGGCCGCCGACGCATGGGATCAGCACTATCTCGCCAAGCAGGCCGGTGCGCGCGGCGAGGACGTAATTATTCTGAGCGTCGGTGATCCGGATTTCGCGACGCCGCAGGCGGTCATCGACAAGGCGTTACAGGCGCTGCAGGAGGGTGATACTCACTACACCTCGATCCAGGGTCACCGCGTACTGCGCGAGGCGATTGCCGCACGCCATCGAGCCGCTAGCGGGCAAGACATCGATGCCGACAACGTGATCACCACATCGGGTGCGCAGAACGCATTATTTGCCTGTTCCCTGTGCCTGCTCGACGCGGGTGACGAGGCTATTGTATTGCAGCCCATGTATATAACCTACGAAGCCACCGTGCAGGCCTCTGGAGCAACCCTGGTGCCGGTGGTGCTGGACCCCGGGAGCGGTTTTCGACTGAATCGCGAGGCATTGCTCGGCGCGGTTAGCGAGCGTACGCGCGCGATTTTTTACGCGTCACCGAGTAATCCGACCGGGGTTGCGCTGAACCGCGATGAGCTTGAACTGATCGCCGAGGTCGCGCAGCGCTACGACCTGTGGGTGGTCGCCGACGAGGTCTACAGCGATTTCATGTACGGTGGCGAATTTCACCACATTTCTTCGTTACCAGGCTTGTCCGAGCGCGTGGTTACGATCGGCAGCCTGTCAAAATCCTATGCCATGTCCGGCTGGCGGGTTGGCTGGGCAATCGCTCCGCCGGAACTGATCGCCAACCTGGACAAACTGGCGCTGTGCATGCTCTATGGACTCCCCGGGTTCGTGCAACAGGCCGGCGCCCACGCGCTGCAACAATGTGCCGCGGATCTTGCGCACATGCGCGCAGTCTATCGACAGCGGCGCGACAGGCTGTACGAGGCATTTTGCGCGATGCCGGGACTGACGCCACTGTTGCCGGATGCCGGTATGTTCATGATGGTGAACGTGCTCGGTAGTGGTTTGAGCGCTCCTGATTTCGTCAGGGAGTTGTATCGCGCGACCGGCGTGTCGGTGCTCGACGCGACCGCCTTCGGCGCCAGTGCCGCGGGTTATGTGCGGGTATCCTACACCGTCAGCGACGCCGATCTGCAGCAAGCCTGTGAACGTATCGAGTCTTTCCTGGAGGCTCTGTAAATGGCGGCTGCCGAAATCAGGCGCTGCTGGTGGTGCGGCGACGATGAACTCTACCAGCGATACCACGACCGTGAATGGGGGGTGGCGCTTCACGATGAACGCGAGCTGTTTGAATTTCTCTGCCTGGAGGGTGCGCAAGCCGGCCTTAGCTGGATTACCATCTTGCGTAAACGCGAACACTACCGGCGGGTTTTCGACGATTTCGATGCGCAAAAGATCGCGCGTTACACGGATAGCAAAATCGCCGCGCTGTTGCAGGATTCAGGCATCGTGCGAAATCGGCTCAAGGTCAACGGTTTCGTCAAGAATGCGCGCGCCTATCTCGAACTACGCCAGCAGGGCCTGACGCTGGATCGGTACCTGTGGGGCTTCGTCGACGGCAAGCCACTGCAGAACAACTGGAAGTCGATCGACCAGGTTCCCGCGACCAGCACCGTTTCGGACGCGATGGCGAAAGATCTGAAAAAGCGGGGATTTACGTTTGTCGGCAGCACGATATGTTATGCCTTCATGCAGGCTGCCGGATTGGTGAACGATCACGTCAGCGATTGTTTTCGCCATCGTGAGTTGGGAGGCGGTTGACAGGTACTGAATCTCCAAACGGCTGTCATTGCGAGGGCCGCGAGGCCGAAGGCCGTGGCGGGACGCGGCAATCTCCGGGCGATGGAACCCGGACCGAAGAGGTTGCTTCGCTCGAGGGCAGAATGCCCGAGTGCCGGGCGCGCCGGGAGCGCGGACCGGCCTGCAATGACAGTAGTTTTGGCTTTAGTAAGTTCTATTCGGATCTTGAGTCTTGTTTTTGGCGCATATAAGCGACACAGTATCGGATCACTCACGCGGAAATTCGCATGTTGAGTTCAGAATCGAGAAAAGAAGCGCTTATCCACATCTGGCAAGCGGCCATCGATGCCGTCTCCGGGTATCAGTCGGTGGCGAATGCGCTGCGGGCGGACCCGGCATTTCGTCCCGACCAGGTGATTGCGGTCGGCAAGGCAGCGGCGGGCATGTGCCTCGGGGCGCTGGACAGCCTGCCGCCCTGCGAAGCGCTGGTGGTGACCAAGTACGATCATGTGGATGACCGCCTGCGCGATCGCGAAGATGTCATAATCCTCGAGTCAGCGCATCCGCTGCCGGATCAGAATTCGCTTGCGGCGGGTCGCGCCCTGCTCGAGCGCACCTTCACCATGCAGGCCGACAGTCGCCTGTTATTGCTCGTTTCCGGCGGCGCCTCGGCGTTGGCCGAAGTCTTGCCCGTGGGCATGTCACTGGGCGATCTGCGTGTGCGAACCGATGAACTGATCGCCACCGGCAAGACCATTGCGCAGATCAATGCCTGGCGCAAACAGAACTCCCGGATCAAGGATGGCAAGTTAATCGAAGCCTTCAAGGGCGCCGAAATCCGTGTCTACGCCATTTCAGATGTCGAGGGTGATGCTATCGACACCATCGGCTCGGGGCTGGGTGACTGTCACCGGGCCGCCGTACTGGCGACATCGAAGATTATCGCGTCGAACCAGATTGCGCGCAAACAGGCTGAACAAAAGGCCCTTGAACTGGGGTATGACGTCAGAATGAACGCGGAAACGCTGTACGGAGATGTGCTCGAACTGGCCACGACGCTTGGTGAGTCCTTGCGTAATGCCGCTCCCGGCGTTTATATCTGGGGCGGCGAACCGACGGTAATGCTGCCGGACAGTCCCGGCCGGGGAGGGCGCAACCAGAGCCTGGCGCTCGCCATTTCCGAGCAGATTGCAGGCATGCAGAATATCAGCTTGCTGGTGGCTGGTACCGATGGCACCGATGGACCAACCGCCGCCGCCGGGGGTATTGTCGATGGCGCTACCTGGTCTGATCCCGAAGGCGCGCGCAGCGCCCTGCAACGGGCTGACGCCGGACGCTACCTGGAAGAGTATGGCGCGCTCTTCGTCACCGGTCCAACCAATACCAATGTCATGGATCTTGTCATTGCCGTAGTCGAGTAGCGTCCCGCGATTTGCCCGGATGACACATGAGCTATAAAATTCTGAGTGCTGAAATCGCACACGAAACCAATACCTTCAGCCGCATTGCGACTGGCCAGCAGGCTTTTCACAATCGTTACTATTACCCCGGGGAAGAAGCGCTCGGGCGTCGCGCCAATGCCAATACCGAACTGGCCGGGTTTGTCGACGCCGCGCGTGAATACGGCTGGCAACTCGACCATGTCCACAGCGCCGCCGCCGGGCCTTCCGGCAAGGTCACCCGGGCTGCATTTGACTGGTTGTGCGACCCGCTCGTGGATGCGCTCGGCAGTGGCGACTATGACGCTATCATCCTGGGGCTGCACGGCGCCATGGTCACCGATTTCTGCGACGACGGCGAGGGTGAAATTTTACACCGCCTGCGTGAAGTTTGCGGCCGGCAGCTGCCGATTGCGATCACCCTCGACCTGCACGCCAACGTCAGTGAACTGATGTGTGAACTCGCCGATATTGTCGTCTCCTACAAGACCTATCCGCACGTGGACATGCGCATCGCCGGGCGTCAGGCCGGCGATTTGCTGCAGGCCGCCCTGAAAGGTGAAATCAAGCCGCAAACCTTACGCGTAAGCCGTCCCATGCTGGAAGAAGTCAATGGTGGACGCAGCGACGTCGGCCCCATGGTCGCGCTACTCGAGGCGGCGCGTGAATGGGAGTTGCGCGACGATGTCCATGCCGTCAGCATCAACGCTGGATTTGCCCGTGCGGATATCGAGGCGGCAGGGCCGACGGTGCTGGTGACGGCGCAGGGTGATATGGATGTGCATCGGCGGTTTGCGGAAAGTCTTGCCGAAGAAATGTGGCGGCGGCGTGGAGAGGTGATGAACGAATACCTCGACGTCGAGGCGGCGGCCACGATCGCTGTGCGGCATGAGGCCGATGCCGGGCCACTGGTGATTGCCGATTACGCCGATAATCCCGGCGCCGGCGCTTACGGTGATTCCACCACCTTGCTGCGTGCATTGCTCGAAGCCGGAGTGAGCGATGCATGCTTTGGACCCGTGGTCGATGCCGTTGCCGTGCAGCAGCTGTGGCAACACCAGATTGGCGATCACCTGCAAATCAGTCTCGGCGGTAAAACGGACCCGGACATGGGGGGTGGTCCGCTCGAACTAAAGGTCGAGCTGATCCACAAGAGCGACGGGCAATATAGCGGGGGAGGGGCCATGATCGGTGGCCTGCAGGGCAGTTTTGGCCCCATCGCGGTGATTCGGGTGGGCGGCATCGAAGTGCTAGTCGTCAGCCTCGCGGAACAAATGCTGGATCTGCAACAATTCAAAAGTTTCGCCATAGACCCGCAGGCTAAATCAGTCGTCGCGCTCAAATCCATGCAGCACTTTCGCGCTGACTTCGAGCCCATCGCCGCGCGCGTCATCGTCTGCGACAGCGGCGCGTTGTGCACCCCGCGATATCGCTTGCTCGAGTATCACAAGCTGCCGCGCCCGATCTTCCCACTCGATCCCGAACTCGACCCCTGAGCCAGGATTCGTTATCCGATGGTTTGGTAGTCATCGGCACGCTTTCAGATTAGTCCATCGCGTTGACATCGCAGATAAGTTCCCCGATAGCGGACGCTCGAATTGCCGAGTTGAGCGACCACTTCCGGCACAAAGCAGACGCCTGGAAAAATTCGATTGGATGCAGCGATCGGCACCTTCCCGTCATTGCGAGTCGCGCAGCGACGCGGCAATCTCCAAACGATATGCCAAACTTCATGAGATTGCTTCGCTGCGCTCGCAATGACCCGGTATGGCCGGTTCGGGCACTTTTCCGCCGCACACTCCGCAATTCTGAGGGTCTGCTTCCTACAAAAGAGACACTGAAAAGCACGCCGTGGGAGGCAGCGAACGGCACACTCTGGACGCCTGGTAAATCACGATGAGCAGTCAATATCACCAGTCGACCGGCAATTAAATAAATCTGCCCCGGTTTTCCCGTCCCGGTTTCCCCCCCCCCCGGATTATTGGTCTAATTCTGGCCTGGTTCTAAGCTTTTTCAAACATGGAAAGATATTCAACCGATCGGTTCTGGCTACCAATGTGAATCGTCAGGATATTGAAAATTTTGACGTGGGTGTGCCGTGCGTGCTTCTTGGCGTGCCAAAATACGTTACGTAATCTCTCGTGCTCATGCGTGGTAATCATCACGAATTCCTGGGGATCCATGTTCTCTATATCCACCTGATCCAGGTTAGCCTGCCGGATTGACTGCTCCCAGCTTTTACAATGATCGCCGCAAATCATCACGCATTTACCACCCATTTCGACTAACCAGTTGGAAACCTCATTTTGACGGGAGCGGCCAACAATGTCCTCGATGGCGAGCACTACCTTAAACGGTGCGAAGTGCCCGACACCGGGTAAATCATTTTGTTCAGTGAGTTGAAAATATTCCATCGATGTCATAAAGAATTTCGGGGACAGTATACTTACACTTGCAGAAAACTGATTTACTTCCCGAAATTTTTAGTACCAGTTTATCGAGGGAATCACGATCGGCTGGGCGTCTGTTTCGGGCCCGGGCTATCGCGTCGCGATTACAGCAGCGCCTTGATTTCGTCCAGCGAGGCCGGATCCTCGATCGTCGAAGGCACCACGTAGTCGTCGCCATCGACGATGGCGCGCAGGGTCTTGCGCAGGATCTTGCCGGAGCGGGTTTTCGGCAGGCGCGGGACCACTACCGCCTGCTTGAATGCCGCGACGGCTCCGATATCCTGGCGCACCATCGCGATCACTTCATCGATGACCTGGGCGGGTTCGACACCCTCTGCATTTTTCAGCACGACGAGTCCCATCGGCAGTTGCCCCTTGAGTTCGTCACGACGACCGAAGACCGCGCATTCGGCCACCATCGGATGTTTGCCGACGATCTCCTCCATTTCCCCGGTCGACAGGCGATGCCCGGCGACGTTGATGACGTCGTCGACGCGGCCCATGATGTAGAGGTAACCGTCGTCATCGAAATAGCCGCCGTCACCGGTGGTGAAGTAGCCCGGGTAAGTCTCCAGGTAGGCCGATTTAAAGCGTTCGACGTCACCCCATATCGTGGTCAGGCAGCTCGGCGGCAGCGGCAATTTTACGGCGATGAACCCCTGTTCGTTGGCCTCCAACCGGTTACCCGCTTCGTCCAGGATCTCGACATTGAAACCCGGGACCGGCACCGTCGATGAACCGGACTTGACCGGCATCGACTCGAGGCCGTGCAGGTTGGCTGCGATCGCCCAGCCGGTTTCGGTTTGCCACCAGTGATCGAGAACGGGAACCTTGAAGGAATCGGATAGCCATTCATAGGTCGGCGGATCGAGGCGCTCGCCAGCCGCGAAGATTGTCTGCAGGCAGGTAAGGTCGTATTGCCGGGCCAGCTCGGCATCCGGGTCTTCCTTCTTTATCGCGCGAAACGCGGTCGGGGCGGTGAACAGGGCTTTCACCCGGTGTTCCGAGATTACCCGCCAGAATGCGCCGGCATCGGGGGTCATAATCGGTTTCCCCTCGTATAACACCGTGGTGCATCCGTGGATCAACGGTGCGTAGACGATATATGAGTGGCCAACCACCCAGCCGACATCCGATGCCGCCCAGTAGACCTCACCGGGTTGCATGTCGTAAATCGCGCTCATGCTGTACTTCATCGCGACCGCGTGTCCGCCATTTTCACGAACCACTCCCTTGGGCTTGCCGGTAGTACCGGAAGTGTAAAGTATATAGAGCGGATCGCTGCCCTTGACCGCGACGCAGTCGGCCGGTTCGGCGGCGGCGACTGCTTCCTGCCAGTCGACATCGCGACCGTCCTGCATGCTTGCCAGCGCCTCTGGTCTCTGCAGGACAATGCAGGTAGCGGGCTTATGCGCGGCCATTTCGATGGCGGCGTCTACGATGGGCTTGTATTCGATGACGCGATTTATCTCAATGCCGCAGGACGCGGTTAACAGTACCCTGGGGGTCGCGTCATCGAGGCGTACCGCCAGCTCGGGTGGCGCGAAACCGCCGAACACGACCGAATGAACGGCGCCGAGGCGTGCACAGGCGAGCATTGAAATCAGCGCTTCCGGGATCATAGGCAGGTAGATGACGACGCGATCGCCCTTTTCGACGCCGTGGGCTTTTAACATGCCGGCGCAGCGCGCAACTTCGTCACGCAACTCGCGAAAACTGAATTTCTTTTGTTGATCGGTTACCGGCGAGTCATAGATCAGCGCGGTTTGATCGGCACGGCCGTTGTCGACGTGAAAATCGAGCGCCAGGTGACAGGTGTTCAACTCGCCGTCGGCAAACCAACGGTGGATACCGTGCTCGTCGGTGCTTAATACGTTGGTGGAAGGTTTGTACCAGTCGAGTTCGGCTGCTTTTTCCGCCCAGAATGCCCGCGGATCGTCGATGGACGCCTGATACTCATCTTTATAAGTCATTAGTAACCCCCTCTAGCGGTTATTCGAATCATTAAATCAAAGTCCGAGCAATCATATCTCATTGAGGATTGTTGACAATACCTGAATCTTAATGCCCAATATTGGGAATAATAATCATAATTATGTTGAAATTGTCGACAATCGCTCTCAGTTTATACGCTTTTCCTGCCAAAACACTGGTGCATGATCTCGATGAACCGCTTCGAAGGGGCAGACAGGAATTTGCCCTTACGAGTAACAATGCCGTAACTGCGCTTGGGGAAATACTGATCGACCGGGATGACGCTCACCCTGCTTCGGTCTTCTTCGGTGATACAGACATCGGTGACGATCGATATCCCCTGCCCGAGGCTGACGTAGCGTTTGATCACTTCCCAGCCACCGGCCTCGAGCGTGACCCGGAAATTGACGTTGTGCTGGGCAAACACCATTTTTACGATATGCCAGGTGCTGAGGTGGCGCGGGGGTAAGATCAATCCGTATTTGCCGATATCGGTAATGGTGATATTTTCGATCTGCGCCAGCGGATGGTCGAAAGGCGCGATCACCACCGGGTTGTAGGTCACGATGGGGTCGTAAACCAGGTCGTCGGGTACCTCCAGCATCGAGCCGACCGCGAAATCCACCGTATCGGAGCGCAGCATTTCCATACCGTTACGCCCGGTTTCATTGGACAGGCGCAGTTTGATCGCAGGGTACTGGCGCGAGAATAGGCCGACTGGCTCGGGTAACACATAGAGTATGGTCGATTCGCCGGCAGCAATATTGAGTTCTCCCGATGTCAGGTTGCCGCAGTGCGCATCGAAGGTCTCCTTGAGTCGATCGATACCCTGTACATGCGGCAGACAAAGGTCATACAGGATACTGCCTTCCGTGGTCAGGCTCAGCTTGGGTCCACTGCGTTCGAAGAGGATGGTATCCATTTCTTCTTCGAGCGCATGAACCTGCAGGGATATGGTCGGCTGGCTTGCAAACAGGGATTCCGCCGCCTTGGTCATACTGCCCAATTTTGCAGTCTGGCAAAAAGCGCGAAGCTTCTTTAAATGGTTCTGTTTGTAGTATGAATTGGCCATGATACGGTCCGCGACGTCAGATTATTGGTTAACTTAATATGAAAATCAAATTTGATGTGTTTATTCAATGCAGGTCGAGTGGATCGATATTCACGGTTAATCCTAGCCCGGAGAATTCATAAATATGCGCAAAAATCGCGCAGGATATTGATTTCACAAGGAAATATCCGAAGAAGTCTCGTATCGGTGATTACGAGCGACTGAGGATATATTTCTTGTGGAATCAATAGACAAGCGAGATTG
>JAAEPH010000129.1 GCA_024232855.1 Gammaproteobacteria bacterium | reverse complement strand
GCTCGTGGCGGCAGTCTGTCGGGCGATGGCGGGTTTATCGAGACCTCAGCCGAGGTCGTAGAACTTGATCCCCGCGTTAACGTAGGCGCCGACAATGGGGTGGTCGGGACCTGGTTGATCGATCCGTATAATGTCACGATTAAGAGTAGTTGTATCGGAACATGCGAGATTCCGGAATATCCGACTGGAACTTTTACCGCGGATCGGGATGAATCCGTATTGACGACAACTACACTGCTTGGGGCATTGACTAATGGCGCCGATGTACTCGTCGAGACCTCGGACGCCGGCGGCCAGCTGGAACCGAAGGGTGGCAATATCACGCTGGCCCATGAGCTGGATCTGAACGGTGCCGTGAGCGGAACTGCGACACTGACCCTGAGAGCACACCACGATATCAATATTGATAGCCGTATTTGGGACAGCGCTTATAACAATGATCGAATCAATCTGTCGCTGCAAGCCGATATAAATGGTGTTGGCGGGGGTGACGTTATAATTGCT
>JAAEPH010000128.1 GCA_024232855.1 Gammaproteobacteria bacterium | reverse complement strand
GTGGGTATTGCTTATTCCATCTCGACGCTGGTCAGCTCCGTGCCACCATGGCCCTCGCTGGGATTTTCGGGCGTTGTTACAGGCATGATAGGACTGTCTGCCTACCTGATGCCCAATGCTCGAATCAAGGTTTTCTGGTGGTATATCGTGATGTGGAAAACCTTTTTCGTTCCCGCCTGGATACTGGCCGTTTTCTATATCGGGCTGGATAGCTGGACGATGGTCTCGGCGGATGACTACGGCGGTATCAATGTCGTTGCCCACGTGGCAGGTGGTATTACCGGCTACCTGTACGGTCATTTCTTCCTGAAAGATCGTAAGGAGGAAGTTCAGGATGAACTGGTCCACGAAATCAAGGTCATGCAAATCAGGCAGCAAGGCGGACTAACCCGTTCGCAGGCCTATGAATACAAAGAGCAAATGGATGAAAGGGATTCTCATAAACAGGAGGTGCAGGCGCATGAAAAGTTTATGGGCCAAATCTACAAGATGACCAGCACGCATCGCGATAGCGAGGCGGTCGGCCTGTTGCTCGATAAGTACAACCTGGAGACTGAAATCTATGAACTGGAGCAGCTTTTTGAGCGCATGCAGGAGTGGGGGCCATCGCGTAGCCTGCTGTGTATCGGTCGCCTGATCATCCACAAGCTGGACACGGAACTGCGGGATGGCCTGGCGATCGTGTACATCGATAAATGTCAGAAGATCAGCCCGCAGTTTTTACTCGGCGATCTGTCGCGGGTTTTGCATTACGCGGAACTAGCCTTGCAGGCGGGCAGGACCGAAGTAACCAGGAACCTGACGGTCAACGCCGAGAAAAGATACGTTAACCTGGTCGATATCGAGCAATGCAATCACCTGTATGAAAAATCAGATCGATAACAAACGGCGATCAATCAAAGGGACTTTCTTCCTTGTAAGCCTGATCTTGCATCATTGATGCTCTAGTTCGATAGATTGCTTCGCTGTGCTCGCAATGACGGGCTTAAGTAAGTGCTAGTAGGTTCTGAATACTGTCCTCAGGTATTGGTCCTGACCTTGATCACCGCCTCGTGCCAGTCGGCGAGCAACAGGTTGCGCGCATTGTTTTTCATCGCCGGATCAAATTCCTGTTCGGCCTGCCAGCGCGCGGCGATATCCGCAACCGAACCGAATATACCGACCTGCAGACCGGCGAGGTAAGCGGCACCGAGCGCGGTAGTCTCGGTTTGCCGTGGTCTTTCGACGACGATACCGAGCACATCAGCGAGAAACTGGCACAACCAGTTGTTCTGTACCATACCGCCATCGACGCGAAGCCGGGTCGGCGTCAAACCGTCGCGGCGCTTCGCTTCGAGCAGGTCGAAGGTCTGGTAACAGACCGATTCGAGCGTCGCGCGCACCAGCTCCGCCGGCCCGGTATCGCGCGTGATGCCGAAAATGGCGCCGCGCGCCTCGGGGTCCCAGTGCGGCGCACCCAGGCCGGTGAAGGCCGGCACCATGTAAACCCCGTTATTGGATTGCAGCGATGCCGCCAGGTCTTCGGTTTGATGCGCCGAATCGATGATGCCGAGGCCGTCGCGCAACCATTGCACGGCGGCGCCGGCGACGAAGATCGACCCTTCCAGCGCATAGGTGGTTTCGCCGTTAAGCCGATAACCGACCGTGGTCAGCAGCTTGTTGTTCGAAGTCAGCGCCTGTGTGCCGGTATTGAGGACCATGAAACAACCGGTACCGTAGGTGCTCTTGATCATGCCCGGTTCGAAGCAGGCCTGTCCGATCAGCGCCGCCTGCTGGTCGCCGGCCACGCCGGCGATCGGAATTTCGGCGCCGAGCAGGCTCTTGCTGGTGGTGCCGAAGTCGGCGGCGCAGTCGAGCACCTCGGGCAACAGCGATTCGGGGACCGACAGCATCTCGAGCAGCTCGCTATCCCAGTCCTGCTGGTGAATATTGAACATCAGCGTGCGCGACGCGTTGGTGGCGTCTGTCACGTGTGATTTGCCACCGCTCAGGCGCCAGATCAGAAAACTGTCGATGGTGCCGAAGGCGAGTTCACCACGCTCGGCGCGCGCGCGTGCTCCCTCGACGTTTTCGAGAATCCAGTTGACCTTGGTGCCCGAAAAATAGGGATCGAGCAACAGACCGGTCTTCGCGGTGACCGAGGCTTCGAGCCCCTTCTGGCGCAGGTTCTCGCAGTAATCGGCGGTGCGCCTGTCCTGCCAGACGATGGCGTTGTAGACCGGCTCGCCGCTGGCGCGGTCCCACACAACCGTGGTTTCGCGCTGGTTGGTGATGCCGATGGCGGCAATTTCGCGCTGCTCGACGGCGGCCTTTTGCAGGGCCTCGCGTACCACGTCAAGCGTGGTCGTCCAGATTTCCTCGGCGTCGTGTTCGACCCAACCATCCTTTGGGAAAAACTGGGTAAATTCCTGTTGCGCGGTAAAGGCGGCGCGCCCGTTTTCGTCGAACAGCATCGCGCGTGAGCTGGTGGTGCCCTGGTCGATGCTGAGAATGTACTGGTCCATTGCTTTCCCCTGGTCTTTGCCTTCTGCCGCGATAGTTACCTCGCGCCAGATTACAAGATTCCCGCGTTCGCGGAAATATGCAGGCTAGTTGAAATACTCGTCGATTCGCTGCTGCGCTTCGTCGCCAAACAGCTTTTCGCAGGCTTCGCGCAACCCCTCCGATTCCCGCAGCGTCGAGCGCGATATCAATAGCGCGATCTTCGAGCGCCGGCGCAGGTAGTCTTCGAGCTTGACGATCATTTCATTTTGCGCCAGGTAATCGATTTCGCAACGTCGTATTCCGGCCTGTTCGAGTAACGGTTCGGCAAGCGTATTATCTTTTTCGATTGCGTCGAGCATGGTCTCCGCGTTTGCCGCGTAACGACGCCACAGGCGTTCGCTCAATGCCTCGTGGGTATCGCTGGCCACAATCTTGTCGAGCCCCATCGCGCGTGCGCGATCAAAAAAGGCGGCTCGAAGCTCGGGACCGGGTTCGCCGTACCATTTCCCGTCGGGCCTTAATTGCAGGCCCAGTTGCGTAACCCGGTCGCAGATTTCGTTGCCGACATTGAGGCAATCGGTCAGTTTGCCGCCGAAAATACTGATGTGGTTCTGCGGCGCCGTTATTTCGATGACGTGTTTACGCGACAGCTGCTGGACATCGGTCGAGGCGCCGACCGATTTACGCGTTGCCAGCGGGCGTACGCCGCAGCGTTCGGCGATGATGTCTTCGCGCCTCAGGGGCGCCGCTAAATCCAGGCGTGCGTTGATGTTGGACAAGACGAAATCCCGGTCGGCATCGCTGACCTCGGTGCGGGGATCCTCGACCCGGGTGTCGGTGGTGCCGATGCAGGTGCGATTTGCCATCGGAATCGCGAAAAAAAGACGCTCGTCATCGGCGAAAAAAGCGAGCACCCGATGGCTGCTGGAAATCTGCGGAACGATAAGATGAATGCCCTTGGAGAGCAGGTGCCGGTACTCGGTATCAATATTGCAAGCCGCGTTGAGGCTGTCGACATAGGCGCCGGCGGCGTTGATCAGTACCCGCGAGCGAATGCTAAATTCCGATCCGCTTACCTGGTCGCGCGCGCGCGTACGCCAGTAGCCTTCGTTGTCCCTGGCTGATCCCAGCGCGGCGACGTAATTCGCCGCGACACAACCCTTGTCCATGGCGCTGCGCACGAAATTGAATACGAAACGCGCATCGTTGTCGTGCAGGAAGGCATCCGAGTACTCGATGCCGGCGCTGCTGGCGAGAGAATCGATCAACGGTTCACTTTTCTTGAGTTGCGCCACCGACAGCAGGCGCGGTGCGCGTGTTTTACCTCGCCCGAGCAACCAGTACAGCCAGGTACTCGCGAGTATCACCCAGGGATGGAAGCGAAATTGCCGATGCAGCGTCATCAGAAAGCGGATTTCCTTGACGGTGGACGGGAAACTGTCCAGTAGCTCGTTGCGCGATTTACACAACCCGGCGACGAGGCCGAATTCGTAACCTTCCATGTACTTGATACCGCCCCACACGAGGTTGGATGACTGCTGGCTGGTGAAGCCCGCGAAATCTCGCGCATCGATCAGGGCCACGCGCGCGCCGCGCGCCGCCAGCGCCGCGGCCGAAACCGCACCGTTTATACCGCCGCCGACTATCAGTACGTCAAATTCTTCCGTCGATAACCGCGAAACATGGGTATCACGCAGATTCACGGATTTATGCCTGCGCTCGACTTTCGTCGCCTTCAACCATTTTCAGACCTTCCTGAAGACAAATACAAACCAGCCAATCGCAAGCGCCAGGGCCCCCCATAGCGGAGTGCCGACAAAAGCCAGCCAACCCAGGTTAATGAAACCGGTGCCCAGCCATGAGATGAAAAGGCGATCACCCCGGGTGGTGTCGATGCCGAATACACCGCGGCGCGGGTTACCGCCCGGGCTGAATTTTTCCCATATACCCATGGCCACGATGGAGGACACGACCGCGATGAAAAATACCGCGGTCGGCCAGGTCCAGGCCATCCAGGATAGATCTAACATGGCATTTCCATGGGTCTAGACGCGTCCGAGGGCAAAGCCCTTGGCGATGTAATTGCGCACGAAGTAGATGACGATTGCACCCGGAATGATCGTCAGCGATCCGGCCGCGGCGAGCAGCCCCAGTTCGTAACCCGAGGTACTCGCGGTGCGTGTCATGGTTGCGGCAATGGGCTTGGCATCAACCGAGGTCAGGGTTTTCGCCAGCAGTAGTTCAACCCAGGAGTACATGAAGCAAAAGAAAGCGGCGACACCGATGCCGGCGGCGATCGTGGGAATGAAAATGCGAATGAAAAAGCGCGGGAATGAATACCCGTCCAGGTAGGCGGTTTCATCCAGCTCCTTCGGTATCCCCGACATGAAGCCCTCGAGAATCCAGACCGCGAGTGGAATGTTGAACAGGCAATGCGCCAGCGCGACGGCAAGGTGCGTGTCAAACAGCTCAATCGCCGAGTACAGCTGAAAAAACGGCAGCGCGAACACGGCGGGTGGCGCCATGCGATTGGTCAGCAGCCAGAAGAACAGGTGCTTGTCGCCGAGGAAGCGATATCGCGAGAATGCGTAGGCGGCGGGTAGCGCCACCGAGACCGAGATTAAGGTGTTGATGCAAACGTAAATCAGTGAATTGATGTAACCGTTGTACCAGGTCGGGTCGGTGAAAATTTTGGTGTAGTTGGCAAGCGTAAACTGTTGCGGGAAAAACGAGAAACCACCGAGGATTTCGTTGGTGGTTTTGAATGACATCGACAACAGGCCGTAGATCGGCAACATCAGGAACAGTATGTACAAAGTCGGCAGAATCCATTTCTTGTTCATCGCTACTGCTCCTCGTTACGCATCATGACGGTATAAAAGACCCAGCAGATCAGCAATACGACGAGGAAGTAAATAAGCGACATCGCCGCCGCCGGACCGAGGTCGAACTGCCCCAGCGCAATTTTCACCAGGTCGATCGAGAGGAAGGTGGTGGTATTGCCCGGCCCGCCGCCGGTGAGTACGAAGGGCTCGGTGTAAATCATGAAACTGTCCATGAAGCGTAACAGGATGGCAATCGTCAGCACGCGCTTCATCTTCGGTAGCTGGATATAGCGGAACACCGCCCAGGGACTGGCGCCGTCAATATGCGCGGCCTGGTAGTAGGCGTCGGGAATCGAGCACAGGCCGGCGTAACACAGCAGTACAACCAGCGACGTCCAGTGCCAGACATCCATCACCACGGTCGTCATCCAGGCGGAAACCGGTTGCTGGGTAAAGTTGTAATCCAGCCCCATCGAGTTCAACGTGAATCCCAGCAGGCCGATATCGGGCAAGGCAAAAATATTCCACATCGCGCCGACGACATTCCACGGAATCAGCAACGGCAGGGCCATCAACACCAGGCAAACCGAAACCCAGGGGCCCTTGCGCGGCATCGCCAGGGCAACCGCGATCCCGAGCGGCACCTCGATCGCGATAATCATTCCGGTGAACAGCAACTGGCGTAGCAGTGCGTCGTGGAAGCGTTCGGAGCGCAAAACCTTCTCGAACCAGGTGACGCCTTCCCAGAAAAAGACGTTATTACCGAAGGTCTCCTGCATTGAATAATTGACCACGGTCATCAACGGGATAAAAGCGTTGAAGGCGACCAGTAACAGGACTGGAACTACCAGCCACCAGGCCTTCTGGTTGGTTGTTTTACGCATGCGCGGACTCCACTACCCAGTCATCGCAGTAGATTCGAAGATTGTCTGGATCGAAGCTGATCTTCGGATCCTCGGACGGTATGGCCTGGTCTTCACCTACCAGCATCTTGATCTGCGAAGACTCGTGCCTGACGGTGACGACCTGGTAGCGGCCAAGGTCCTCAACCTTCTGGATCTCGACCGCTATGCCGTCGTCGCTGAAGCGAATAAACTCCGGCCGAATACCGATTTCAAGCTTGCCGCTCAAATCGGTATCGACCGGATAACCCGAGGAGAGCAGGTTATTCGCAAAAACGGGCTGACCCCTGTCGAGGCTGCAAGGCAGTATGTTCATGCCGGGGGAGCCGATGAAATAGCCGACGAAGGTATGCCGGGGCCGGTTGAAAAGCTCTACCGGCGAGCCGACCTGGACCACGCCGCCGTCGTGCATGACCACGACCTTGTCGGCAAAGGTCAGGGCCTCGACCTGGTCGTGGGTCACGTAAATCATGGTAACGCCGATCTGCTGGTGCAGTTCCTTGAGCTTGGAGCGCAGCTGCCACTTGAGGTGTGGATCGATGACCGTCAGGGGCTCGTCAAACAGGATCGCGTTGACATCTTCGCGCACCAGCCCGCGGCCCAGCGAAATCTTCTGTTTGCCGTCCGCGGTCAATCCGGATGCGCGTTGCCCGAGCCGCTCTGACAAATCCAGCATCTCGGCGATCTCGGTCACTCTCTGCGAGACCCGGGATTCGGGCATGCCGCGATTCCGGAGCGGGAAGGCCAGGTTGTCAAAAACACTCATGGTGTCGTACACCACCGGAAACTGGAATACCTGCGCGATTTGCCGTTCCGAAGTGGGCAGCCCGGTGACATCGCGTTCATCAAACCGGATCGAGCCCTCGGACGGTGTCAGCAGCCCCGAGATGATATTCAGCAGGGTGGTTTTACCGCAACCGGAGGGGCCGAGCAGGGCGTAAGCACCACCGTCTTCCCACACCTGGCTGACTTCCTTGAGTGCATACACGGGTGCCTGGCCCGGCGGCGGCGGGTAGGCATGACGTACATCTCGGAATTCGATTCGCGACATATCAGCCCTGGGTTTGAATTAACATTTCGTTTGAATCGAAGTAGAGACAGCGCCGCGAGTCGAAGAAAAAACTTGCCTTCTGGCCGACTTCGTAAGCGTGAATACCGTGCGCTTCGCTAACCCAGTTGTTGCCCTCGACAATGACGCGGACGATCGATTCGGAACCACTGATCTCGGCAATCTGTACCTCGCCATCGACTTCGACGCCACTGCCAACGGGTGAAAGGTGATGGGGCCGTATTCCAATTTTGTAGCTGCCATCGGGCAACGCCGCCAGTTCGGCCGGTGCTTCCCAGCTCACCGAGTTACTCAGCCGTGCACTATTTCCGTGTTTTTCAATGGTCGCGATATTGACTGGGGGGTCGGAGAAAACTCGCGCGCTGGCGAGCGATTCGGGATTGCGATAAATGGTCGATGTTTCGCCAAACTGGACCACGCGACCCTCGTTGAGCGTCGCCGTGTACCCGCCGAGCATCAATGCTTCCAGCGGTTCGCTGGTGGCGTAAACGACGGTCGCTCCGGTATCGGCGAACATGCGCGGTAACTCGTCGCGCAGTTCCTCGCGCAGCTTGTAATCGAGATTCGCGAGAGGCTCATCCAGTAGTACGAGCTCGGCGCCCTTGACCAGCGCGCGCGCGAGCGCGGTACGTTGTTGCTGGCCACCTGAAAGCTCGTCAGGCATGCGCTCGAGCATCGGTGTCAATTTCAGTAAATCGGCGAAGCGGTGGACCTTTTCATCAATTTCATTTTTTGCCAGCCCGGCGACTTTAAGCGGTGACGCAATATTGTCGTAAACGCTGAAACTCGGGTAGTTGATAAAGGCCTGGTAGACCATCGCGACGCTGCGTTTCTGCACCGGTATACCGGTGACTTCCCTGTCATTTACCCAGAGCTCGCCTGTGGTTGGTTTTTCGAGGCCGGCCATCAATCGCATCAGCGATGTTTTGCCACTCAGGGTGGTGCCGAGCAGGATATTGAACTGGCCCGGTTGCAGACATAAATCGGTTTCGTAAATATGGGTCTCGGCGCCGACACGAAGTGAAACATTGTGTAATTCGATGGCCATTTAGCACATATCCGCGGTTAAGCGGTCGGGTTGATTATGCGAGACGATCTCAAGCTGGACACCCTTTTGTCGGCAGAGCTCGATCGCCTCATCCGGGATGCCGTCATCGGTGACAAGGGTTTCAATCGCAGACAGGTCACCGATGCGGATCGGCGCGTGGCGCTCAAATTTTAGCGAGTCGGTAACCAGGATTACCGAGCGAGCATGCCTGATAATCGCGCGAGCCACGCGAACCTCCCTGAGATCGTAGTCAAACATTTCACCGTCGCTGTCGATTGAAGAGCAACCGATGATCGCGTAATCAACCTTGAAATTGGCAATGAACTCCTCGGCACTGGAGCCGACAATGCCGCCATCGCTGCGTCGAATCGGACCTCCGGTAATCATGACGTCGAGACCCGGTGCCGGCCACAGGGTACTGGCAACGTGGATATTGTTCGTAATCACCAGCATGCTTTTACGATCAAAGAGAAACTCGGCAACCCGTTCGGTCGTGGTTCCGATGTTGATGAACAGCGATGAATTGTCAGGCAGTATCTCGGCGACCCGGCGGGCAATATCGACTTTTTCTTCGGTCATGAGGATTTTACGGGCGCCATAGCCCAGGTTTTCAACATGGTCGTTTACGATCGCCCCGCCGTGCACGCGAGTCAGTAGTTTTTGCTGGTACAGGCGGTTGAGGTCTCTACGGATGGTCTGCGGAGTTACCTGGAGATGACCGGATAACTGGTCCACCTGGACCGAGCCGTGCTCGCGGATATAGTCCATGATCAGGTGCTGCCGTCGGCTGGTTTCAGTACTCATCAGGAGGGTGATTGATTGCGCTGATTGGCCGGCCGCAACGGGACTTTAGATAGTAAAGCCCCGCTGCAGCCAGGTTACTTCCCTTTAGTTTTTCCAGCGCTTGATCAGCTCGTCGTAGTTGACGGTCTGTCCCTGCGGCTTCTCGTCAACCTTGGCCTTCGGTGAACCGGGCTGATTCAACCAGTGGGACGGATCCTTCTCCTCGTTCAGGCGCGGTCCGCAGCCCCCGTAGGTGCCGGCTTTTTCGTCCGCCGACTGCATGCGTGACATGACCAGGTCCATTTCCTCCGCGAGACGATTCATCGCCTGTTGCGGGGTGAATGCACCGGAGTTTACGTCACCGATTTGCTGCCACCAGATCTGTGCCAGTTTCGGATAGTCCGGTACGTTGACACCGGTGGGTGACCACAGCACGCGGTCCGGTGAGCGGTAGAACTCGACCAGGCCGCCAAGCTTGGGCGCACGCTCGGTGAAAGACGCGTGGTTGATCGTCGTGTCGCGAATGAAGGTCAGGCCCACGTGGCTTTTCTTGACGTCGACGGTCTTGGAAACTACGAACTGCGCGTACAGCCAGGCCGCTTTGCGGCGATCCACCGGCGTGGACTTGAACAGGGTCCAGGAACCGGCGTCCTGGTAGCCCAGCTTCTGACCTTTCACCCAGTAGGGGCCGTGCGGAGAGGGGGCCATGCGCCAGAGCGGATTTCCGTCACCATCTACAGTGTTGTTGCCCGCGCTTTTCGGTGCCACCATGGACGCGGTAAAAGCGGTGTACCAGAAGATTTGCTGGGCCACGTTACCCTGTGATAGTGCTGGCAACGACTGGTAAAAGTCGTAGCTTGCCGCGCCGGGAGGTGCGTATTTACGCAACCATTCGTCCCATTTACGAATCGCGTAAACGGCAGCCGGGCCATTGGCGGCGCCACCGCGCGAAACCGACGCACCCACCGGGTTACAACTGCCGGCTTCCATACGGATGCCCCATTCGTCGACCGGAATACCGTTCGGAAGACCCTTGCTGCCGGCACCGGCCATGGACAGCCAGGCATCGGTCATGCGCCAGCCGAGGTCGGGCGCGCGCTTGCCGTAGTCCATGTGTCCGTAGACCCTGACACCGTCGATTTCCTTGACGTGCACCGAGAAGAACTCGGCAATGTCTTCGTAGGCCGACCAGTTAACCGGGACACCGAGGTCATATCCGTACATTTCTTTAAATTTCGCCTGCAGGTCGGCGCGGTCAAACCAGTCCTTGCGAAACCAGTAGAGGTTGGCGAACTGCTGATCGGGTAGCTGATAGAGCTTGCCATCGGGCCCCGTGGTGAACGATTTGCCGACGAAATCGTCGACATCGAGCATCGGGTTGGTGACATCCTTGCCCTCGCCGGACATCCAGTCAGACAGGTTAATCGCGAGCTGCAGGCGGGAATGCGTGCCGATCAGGTCCGAGTCGTTGATGTAGGCGTCGTACAGGTTGCGCTGGGTCTGCATTTGTGTCTGTACCGCCTGGACTACTTCGCCTTCACCGAGTAACTGGTGATTGACCTTGATTCCGGTAATTTCCTCAAAGGCCTTTGTCAGGGTTTTGGATTCGTATACATGGGTTGGAATCGTTTCCGAGAGGACGTTGATTTCCATGCCCTGGAGTGGTTTGGCGGCGTTGATGAACCATTCCATTTCCTTCATCTGCTCGGATTTGGATAGCGAAGAGGGCTGGAATTCATCGTTCACCCATTTTTCCGCCTCGGATTTACCGGCGTAAACGGATTGTGTGCACAGCGCAGCGGCGGTTGCCAGCAACGCGATTTGCTTGATCATGAGGATTACCTCCGTGGTATTTTGGATTTTTGGTTGTGATTGTGCCCGGTAAAATTTACGCGCGGATTTTCGAATTGTCAATATTATGTTTTCGTTTGTTCGAATAAATGTTCGTTTGGTTCCGATATTTTCGTTTCTTTTTGAAACTGATGCGCTTCCAGGCTGATTTCGTTACTGTTCAAGCAGGCGCTTAGCCTTTATGATCTGTTGCATGCCGGACTCCAAGCACTTGCTCATCGTCGCGCACAATCCATCGCCAAATACGCAAAAACTGGCGCAGGCGACGCTGCGCGGCGCTTCGCATGAGGACATCGATGGCGTCGAAGTGAAACACATTCCACCGTTGCAGGCCGGTGCTGACGATGTGTTATGGGCCGATGCAATCATACTCGGCACGACCGAAAATTTTGGCTACATGAGCGGAGCGTTGAAGGATTTCTTCGATCGCATTTACTATCCGTGCCTGGAACACACCGAGGCGCTGCCGTATGCCGCCTACATTCGCGCCGGACTCGATGGCACGGGTACCCGAATCGCGATCGGCAAGATCACCGCCGGACTGAAATGGAAAGCGGTGCAGGAATCGATGATTCTGCTCGGCGAGTACCAGCCGGAATTTGAAACGCAATGTGAAGAGCTGGGCACGCTGATGGCGGCAAGCCTGGAAGCCGGCATCATCTGACTTGAGATAACATCAGGGCAGGAACTTATGGCAAATTTTTCAAACAGGAAAGCAATCGTGCTCGGCGGCACTTCGGGGATCGGCCTCGCGACCACCGAAATGCTGCGCGACGCGGGCGCGGAAGTTATCGCCGCCAGCCGGCGGGAAACTGACATCGATGGGGTTGAGTGCGTACAGGTCGACGTGCTCGATCGGGAAGGCTTGCACACACTTTTCGAAAAACACCACGGTTTCGATTACCTGGTCAACGCGGCAACCGGGGGGCCACGCGCCATCGGACCCTTCCTCGAAATGGATCTCGACGGCTTTCAGAATTCCTTCGCCAAGCTATGGGGTTATGTCAACAGCGTGCGTCTCGGCGTTCCACACATATCGCCGCAGGGCGCGGTCGTGCTGTACAGTGGTTATCCCGCGCGAAAATGGCGCGCCGGCACGCTCGCCATCGGCAGCGTTGGCGGTTCGGTGGAAGCCTTCATCCGCCTCGCGGCGAACGAAATCGCGCCGGTGCGCATCAACGGCGTCAGCCCCGGCCTGATCGATACCCCGATGTCGCCTCTGGAAGGGGAAGCGCGCGAGGAATATTATCGTGCGGGATCACAGGGACACCTGATTGCGCGGGCCGGCACTTCAGAGGAAGTGGCCTCGGCGGCCATGTTCCTGCTCGAAAACGAGTTCGTTACGGGAACCATTGTCGACGTCGATGGTGGAGCCATCTGTACATGAGTTTCGAAAAAATCAACCGGATACTGGTCGGTGATACGCCGGGACGCAACACCGAGCTGAATTATTTTCGTATCGGACCCGAAGACGCCAGCAAAAAAGTCTACCTGCATGCCGCGATGCACGCCGACGAGCAGCCCGGTATCCTGGTTTTGCATCACCTGCTACGGTTGTTGCGCGCCGCGGACACGGTGGGTGAGCTGAATGCCCGCTTCGTGCTGTTTCCGATGGTCAATCCGCTTGGCATGGGCGATATCGAGTTCGGTCAGCACCAGGGTCGTTACAACCGCTCAACCGGGGTCAATCATAATCGCGACTGGCCGGTGTTTTACGATGCGGTCGGTGACGGCCTGTCCGAAAAACTTGGAAACGATGCCGCTGAGAACGTGGAGCTGGTGCGCGCGGCCCTGCGTGATTGGGCCGATTCCCTGCCGCGGGTGACGGCGCTGGATCAATGGCGACATTGCGTGGTGGCGGAAGCCTGCGATGCGGATTATGTATTCGATGTACATTGCGACGACGATTCGCTGCTGCATATTTTTTCGATACCACAGCTCGCCGACAACATGCAGCAACTCGCTGACTGGACCGGTGCGGCGGCAACCATGCTCGCCGAAGACAGCGGCGGCGGCTCCTTCGATGAAGCCTGGCCCGCGATCTGGTTGCGTCTTGCCGATGAATGTGTCGATAAACCGGTTCCTCTAGCGGTGGTTTCCTGCACGCTCGAGTACCGTGGGCAGGGTGATACCTTCGATGATTTGAACCGGCAGGATGCGCAAAATCTCTATGGCTATTTCCAGGAACAGGGCCTGATCGGCGGGGCACGGCAGGGTCAAAAGGGCGAGGCGCGCGCCGGCACCGATCTGCGCGCCACCGAGTACCTGCGCGCGCAACAGCCCGGGCTGCTCGCCTATCGGGTCGAACTCGGGGACTGGGTCGAAAAGGGCGAGTGCATCGCCGAGCTTATAGCGCTCGATGGGGACGGCGCTTTCGTCGACAGGATGCCGTTGTTGGCCGGCACCGCGGGGCAGGTCATCTCGCGCAAGATCAACAAGTATGTCTGGGCCGGCGCCAATGTCAGCAAGATCGTCGGCACTGAAATTCTCGAATCGCGCAGCGGTAGCCTGCTCGGCGACTAGCCCGCTTGCTTTCCAAGTCTCGCTGTCGATTTCCTAATCGCTTTCCGGCAAGTGTTCGTCGGCGTGCAGCCAGCTGACTTTTTCGTTCAGGAAACTGTGGTCGCGCGGCGCCAGAAGCTCGAGATCGTCGAATAATCCAAGCTGTAGATGTATTTCATGCGGACGATCCGCCGGCTCGTAGGCGACCGGAGATCCGCACTGCCCGCAGAAACTACGCGTGACGCCGTCGTCGCTAGTGTAACGGCTGGGCATCGCACCTGTGAAAATCACCTGGTCGGGGTGAAAGCCGGCAAAGGTCGTCATCACCGAACCGCTTTGTCGGCGGCAGGACTCGCAATGACAGTGCCCGATCCAGTCGGACTCGCCGGATACTTCAAATTTGACCGCACCGCAGTAACAGTGACCGCTCAGATTCATCTCGGACATGACTCACCTCCGGGTTTTGTTGCATGTTACACCGTAACGAGTTGATAACTAATGCTCCAGCATCATTCCCGCCGCCGTCATTTGGACGGCGATTTCAGGACGAAGTCCTCGAGCTCCTTGTCGATACCGAGTGTGTGCAGCTTGAGCCATTTGTGGAGGAAATCGGACAGCGATACCTGCAGCGCCACGTGCATGCTGGGGTCGGTTTCCAGCATTGCCGTGAGCTCCTCGCGAAAACGGTCGTGCGCCTCGATGTGCTCATCTTTGTCCGGGAAGTCCAACGCCGTCATGTAGGCTTCTTCGAGGGTGAAATGATGCTCGGCGTAAATTTTGAGGTGAGTCAGGATGTCCGGGTCGAAAGGGACCTCCTTGATTTTTTCAATGAGATCAAACAGCACCCTGTGCTGGGTATCCTGCCAGATAAGGTCGCTGGTTTTCTGCATTGCGCCGGACTCACCAGGGATGTCGATTGAAGAGACGAACCACCTTAATAGCCGATTTGGCTCCGGTCAAGCGCCGCAGCGACAAAGAAAATCCCTGTCCGACGTAACGGAATGACGATGGGGTCAGGATTAAATGGCACTTACTTAAGCTCCAAACGGCTGTCATTGCAAGGACGATGTACAGGGACGTAGCGGTCCGGCGCCCCGGAGTGCCGCGTGAGGCAGGATGCCGCTCGCGTAGCTCGTCAAAAATATCAACCGTTGGCAGGCTGGATTTGCCTGAGCTTGTTCTCACTCGTCTCATAGTTTCCCAGGTGCGCCCGCATCAGGCTTTTCCAGAGCCTGCCGTGATTGGGCACGAAATAGGTCAGACCATCGAAGGACTTCTCAGCCTGTTCTTTTTTGCGTGTTTCATTGCTCTCCACTTCTTTAAGCAGGGCAGCCAGCGCCTCGGCGGTGCGGTGCGCCTCGTCGATGAGCACGTAGATGTTGGCGCGCGGGTTGAATTCGCGCACCCTGGCGTCGAGCAGGTCGTCGAAGAAGAGCGAGCGGACCTTCGCGCGATCCTTGAGAGGCGCATCCGGATCAAACCCGCGCCGCCGCTCGGCTTCCCCGCGAGGCACAACGGTCCAACCGATGGCTTCGGCGTACTCGAGGATGCGGGCCTGAACGGTCTTGTGTTCTCCGGGTTTTACCATTGCTACCAGTTTTCCTGCCAGGCCCGGTATTCCGATGGCCGTAGTCTATAGCGCGCAATATTACCCTCGTGCAGGCTCATCAGCTCGGTTTCCGCGACTTCAACAAAACGGCGTTGATCGGGTTCGGGTAATTTTTCGCTGGAGTATTGCTGAAGAAATGCGGCCGCCGATTTTTTTCTCATACATTGCAGAACCACCTGAGCGACGGTATCTGTCAATGCGCCGCGATAGCGCAGACGAAACGGATCGGGTTCGCCCAGGGTTTTGGCGACGGCGGAATAGCGGGCACAGGACCTTTCATAAGCCCACACAAAAACATCACGCAGCAGTTCCACCCGGTTCAGTTCGTAAACTCCCAGAAGCCCGTCAACGTAGGCGCGTTCGGGGACATCGATAAATGACAGCGGCGACAGGTTGTGACGAATAAACGGGATATTCGCGGCCAGGCGGGATACACGCTTGTTGACATCGTCGAATGGCTGTAGATATGGCAGATGCACCATGATGAAAAATGCCTGTTCGAACGGATCTTCTATCGCGGAGACTGAATTCAGTAGCTGGTGAAAACACTCCTCGATTAGCTGCGGCATACCCAGCGGGTGAAACACCGAGCCGCCAATCTCGGCGATTCTATTCCTCAGCCTGCCGCCGGCGCCGGCATCGTCCAGCAAGTTGTCAGATAGCAGGGCATGCAAACTGAGAATCATATGGCGGCTGAAACCACTCTCGCCGGCCTGATCCACCAGCAACTCGATGGCCGCCTTGTGATTCAGGATCATCTGCGCTTCGCGCGCATTTTTTCCTTCCGCGCTCTCGCCTATTTCCAGCAACAGCTCGGTCTCGAGCAGCGAGTAGGTATTGCCCTCCAGCCGGCTCGAGTTCCAGGTCAAATCGATCAGCAGCCGGTTGTATATCTGCCGGGCGTAAGTGCCCGCGGGGCGTTCATCGCCGGGCGAATGACCGAGCGCCATCAATTTCCGGCGTATCTCCAGCGGCAGGTAAAAGGTTTCGTTGGGTCGATAGTCTTCAAGAAACTGACGCTGGTAACCGACCGGGTTGCGCGACTGGAGAGGCTCGCGGACTTTCCGGCTGATGTCTCCGCTCTCTTCAGAGACGACTATATGCTTCTCAAGACGGAATTCATCAGGCGGCTCAACTGGTTCCGCTTCAGTATTCTGCGCTACCGCAACCGGCAGGCGGTAGCGCCTGCCCCTGCCTTTGCCTATGGCCTGCAATTTTTCATCCGCGACCAGTTTGGCGAGGCGGTATTGCAAGGTACGGCGGGGAACCGGCTTCGCCAGCCGGGTATGTACCTGGTCAACAGCAACCCCTTCTGAAAATTGCGCGACAATTTTCAGAATATCGTCTGCTTCGTCTTGCGGGATTCGTTTCGCCATGATCGCCATATAGTTGCGCGTTTTTACTAATTGCGCAACTATAATGCCGATATTAGTTGCGCATTTTATCGATAGCGCAATAAAAATCGGGTGTTATTGCGGGATTTCAGGGTGTTGCAGATTTCCAGAGATTTGCCGATCTCTCCATTTTGGCGGGATAAATGGCGGGATTCTTCGCCGGCACGTCCGGGTCAAAGCCTTCCCGCCCGCAAAATGGTACGCGAGTTCGGTCAGTGTCCACCCAACGCTAACGCCTACGAAAATTTGCCAGATGAGTGCGACTGGGTGGCGACGCCTTCGCCAATTTTATCTGCGAGCTTGCGGATCACGGACCAGACGGATTGCTCGGGGTCGTCCGGCGTCAGCGGAAGGTAGAAGCGGACCAGTTTGTGGTCGGCCCTGGCGAGCTGGAAGGCCTTGTTGCGTGAGCCGACCTCGGCGGCGATCCGGTTCACCTCGTCGTCGAAGACGTCGCAGAGGCGTTTGGTGAAAATGAGGGGGAGGATGTAGTCCTTGAATTTGGGCGCGTCCTTGGCGCCGCGGATGGAGCAGGCGGCATCCCAGATCCAGGATTCCAGGGATTTGGTTTTTTTCCGGTTTTGCACTGGCCATGCGGTGGGCGGTCCCTGCATTTATACGTTCTGGCAGTCGATTATATAGGCAAAAGGCCGGTCAGGTTGTTACTTTCGGGCTCACTGGATCCCGGCCTTCGCCGGGAGGACGATAGATGTGACTACGGGGTCAGGATTTATTGAATTCGCGGCAGGCGACACAAGACAGCGGGCCGCCGCCACCGACCACCTTGCCGTGCGTCGAGAGGTCGGGCTTGATGTCGTACCACTGCTGCGCGCCGCCGTAGGCCAGGCGAAAACCGGTGACCACTTCGTCGAGCACGAAGAGGATGTCGTATTCATTGCAGATGGCGCGGATGCCGTGCAGGAATTCGGGCGTCGCGGGAATGATGCGCTGCACCGGTTCGGCGAAGATCGCGGCGATGTCGGCGTGGTGCTCGGCGACGATTTTACGCAGCGTTTTGAGATCATTGTATGGTCAGACCAGCATGGTCGATACGGTCGCGTCGGGTTGCCCGGATGAATCGGCCGCGCCCTGCGGGTAGCTGCCGGTCGTCTGTGGAAAAGTCGATACGATCGCGTAGTCGTGGTTGCCGTGGTAGGCCCCTTCGAACTTGAGAATCTTGCTGCGCCCGGTGAACGCGCGCGGAGGGTTGATCCCTTCCCCGTGTCGTCCTCGCGTCTTCTACCTCCCGCCATTGCGAGCGCAATGACGAGTAGTAGGGGGAGCAGGAATGACGTTAGAATTCAAGATTAGTCGAATTTTTTACGGAGTAACAATGGACAACGATTTATTTGAAAAAGGCCTGGCCCAGCGCAAGGCGACGCTCGGCGCCGAGTATGTCGAAAAGAACCTGGCGGCCGCCGATGACTTTACGCGCCCGTTCCAGGAGGCGATGACCGCCTGGTGCTGGGGTTTCGGCTGGGACGACGAAGTCATCGAACCGAAGACGCGCTCGATGATGAACCTGGCGATGATCGGTGCGCTCGGCAAGATGCACGAATGGGAAATCCATTGCCGCGGCGCAATCAACAACGGCGTCAGCAAGGAGGAAATCCGCGCCATCATTCACGTCGTCGGCATCTACTGCGGCGTGCCGCAATCGCTGGAGTGCTTTCGTGTCGCGCGCAAGGTACTCGAGGAAGACGGCCAGTTGTAAAGCCTGACGAGATATGCGGGCTAGATCTGACCCTGTGTTTTCTTCTCTCCGGAATGTCCGCTTAAGCTCAGAGAACTGCCGTCTGTTCACCTGGATAGAGAAAGGCGGCAAAGTGCCCGAACCGGCCATACCGGGTCATTGCGAGCGCAGCGAAGCAATCTCATGAAGTTTGGCATATCGTTTGGAGATTGCCGCGTCGCTGCGCGACTCGCAATGACGGGAAGGTGCCGATCGCAGCATCCAATCGAATTTTTCCAGGCGTCTGCTTTGTGCCGTTATGAGTCTTCTGAGAAGGAGCTAATCGAGTCTCTCGAATGGCCGCTGCGGGTGAAAGCAGCCGATTGGCTTCGAACAAATCAGACACTGTCTATAAGATCAGATACCAACTATTACAACTAACAGTTAATCCCTCCTGCATCTTTTCGTGCTATTTTTCAATCCGGCGAGTTGATGCCGGCCTCGACGATGTCGAGCGCCTGGTCCAACTCCTCACGCGTGATCGTCATCGGCGGATAAAACGGCAACACGCCGAGTTGCGCCTTGATCGCCGCGATCACGCGGAGAGCGAATTGCGCTCTGACACCTGCTTCACATGGGTAATTTCTCGAACCGCCGCGCGACTCCCGCGAATACCCGGTGTAAATTTTCTCGCGCCAGCACGGGGCATTGTCGTACAATTGACCGCTATCACCATGGCGCCGTGTAAAGCCCTGAATTCCACGGCGAAGGCGCCATTTTCCGGCTCAACCTCGTTG
>JAAEPH010000127.1 GCA_024232855.1 Gammaproteobacteria bacterium | reverse complement strand
TATTGCGGCATGCCTTAACTGTAACCAGATAGCTATTCACAGATTGCGCCGGGTATACAAACCCGGCGCAATATCTATTCTGAATTTGGGGACAGGGCGAGTGAAGCTTACGCCTGGTGCAAACCAATGGGTCAACTAACTCAAGAAAACCGTCTGTTATCGATCTCATCCCCGTTACCTAAGGATGAGCTGTTACTATTTTCCGTCGATGGCAGCGAAGCTGTTTCGGAACTTTTCGAATTCCGCCTGCAAGTATTGTCCAAAAACCATACGCTGACACCCGAGAAACTGATCGGCAAACCCGTCACCGTCACCATTCAAAACGAGCATAAAAGGAGCTTTCACGGTTTCATCAGCCAATTTACCCATGGAGAGGTAATGGCGGATAACCTTCGGGTGTATCAATTAACCATGGTGCCATGGTTGTGGTTTTTGACTAAAACCAGCGATCATCGAATTTTTCAAAATGAAACCACAAAACAAATCGTCACCAAAGTTTTTAAGGATCTTGGATTCAACGATTTTGATTACAAGGCGAGTGGTAACTC
>JAAEPH010000126.1 GCA_024232855.1 Gammaproteobacteria bacterium | reverse complement strand
TCCGGGTTAGATAGCGTAATGAAAAAAAAGCGGGCGGCGTCCCGCTGGTCACCTTATTGGTGATAAGCACTTTTTTCATATAGCTAGTGATGCGGCATACCGATGAATCAATCGCTCGCCTAAAGCGCCTACTTTTGGTGTGCAGACTTTCGTGATCCTACTGCGTTTTCTAGGTTAATGTACCGGGGCCGAATAGCTCAGCGGGAAATCGTGGCATGTCCCCGAGGGTTCACAGGCTGTAAATGAATTTAGGTTTGCAGCGGGATCGGTTAAAATCCGTCGATTCGATTTCGTTACAGATCCATTCCATGTCCCATAGCAGCGCTGACAGCAGCGACAGTTCAAACTTTATTCGCGACATCATCGACGCCGACCTCGCGTCCGGCAAACATGCGCGAATCGTCACCCGCTTCCCGCCGGAGCCAAATGGCTACCTGCACATCGGGCACGCCAAGTCGATCTGCCTCAATTTCGGTATCGCACGCGACTACGGCGGTGACTGCAACCTGCGCTTCGATGATACCAACCCGGAGAAGGAAAGCGTCGAGTACGTCAACTCGATACGCCGGGACGTCGAATGGCTGGGCTTCCACTGGCACAGCAACCCGTTTGCCTCGGATTACTTCGATCAGCTCTACGGTTACGCCGTCGACCTGGTCAAACAGGGCAAGGCCTATGTCGACAGCCAGAGTGCGGACGAGATGCGCGCCAACCGCGGCACGCTGAAACAGCCCGGCGTGGACAGCCCCAACCGGAATCGCGGCGTTGAAGAAAACATGCGCCTGTTCGAAGCGATGAAGAACGACGAATTCGCCGATGGCGAGCACGTACTGCGCGCCAAAATCGACATGCAGTCGCCCAACATCAATATGCGCGACCCGGTGTTGTACCGCATCCGTCACGTCACGCACCACAATACCGGCGACAAATGGTGCATCTACCCGCTATACGACTTTACCCACGGTCTCTCCGACGCCATCGAAGGCGTCACCCATTCGCTGTGCACGCTCGAATTCGAAGATCATCGCCCGCTCTACGACTGGATACTCGATAACCTCGAAACCCCTTCGCGACCGGAGCAGACCGAGTTCGCGCGACTGCAGCTGGAGTATTCGCTAACCAGCAAGCGCAAGCTCAACCAACTCGTCACCGGGGGACATGTCGACGGCTGGGACGATCCGCGCATGCTTACCATCTCGGGTATGCGGCGACGCGGTTTCACGCCCGAATCAATCGTCAATTTCTGCGACATGATCGGCGTCACCAAGAAGGACAGCACCATCGAAATGGGGGTTCTCGAGACCTCGCTGCGCGATAACCTGAACGCGCGCGCGGTGCGGCGCATGGCGGTAATCAACCCGCTCAAGGTAATCATCGAGAATTACCCCGAGGATCAGGAAGAAGTTTTCAGCGGCGCCAACCACCCGCAAAACCCGGACTACGGCACCCGCGAGGTTCCATTCTCACGCGAAATCTACATCGAGCGCGAGGATTTCATGGAGGATGCGCCGCGCAAGTTTTTCCGCCTGAGTCCCGGGCGCGAGGTGCGCCTGCGCTTCGCCTACTACATCACCTGCAAGGAAGTGCTGCGCGACGAGGCGGGCGAGATCGAGGCGCTGGTCTGCACATACGACCCGCAAAGCCGGGGCGGCAGCAGCCCCGACGGGCGCAAGGTCAAGGGCACGATTCACTGGGTTAGCGCGCACCACGCGGTGAGCGCCACGGTTAATCTCTACGACCGTCTGTTCACCAGCACCAACCCGGGTGCGGCCGCCGACTTCCACCAGGCGCTCAACCCCGAGTCGCTGGTCGTCATGCCGGAAGCAAAACTCGAACCCGCGATCGAATTGACCGACAATGCAATTGCCTACCAGTTCGAGCGTCTCGGTTATTTCATCAGCGATTACGGTTCGACCAGCGACAACCCGGTTTTCAATCGCACCATGACCCTGCGCGACAGCTGGGCCAAGATCGAAAAGTCCGGCTGATGTGAGCAAGCCCGCCGCCCAGTACTGCCTCGAACTGCTGTCGCATGTTTCGTTACGCACGCTGTACCGGCTCGGCGACGCGGTTGCATTCGTGATGCGTTACACCTCGAATCAGGTAACCACGAAGACACGCCAGAACATCGCCGTGTGTTTCGCGGAACTCGACGCGAAGGAGCAGAAGGCTTTATACCGCGAAGTGATCCGCCACACATGCTACGCGCTGGCCGAGTTACCCGCGATCTGGTGCTGGCCGAGCGACAGGGTGCTCGAGCGCATTACCCGTTTCGACGTCTGCGACAGTTTCAACGAGTCGACGCGCGGTCGCATCATCCTCGCGCCCCACCTCGGCAGCTGGGAAACGCTGGCGGTGTGGCTGGGCAAAACCTGTGGCTCGATGCTTCTCTACAAGCGCCGCAAGAACAAGGACCTCGATCAGTTCGTCATCGCCGCGCGAGCGCGCGGCGGCGGCAAGCCAGTATCGATCAAGAAAGCGGGGCTTCGGCAGTTGCTGATCGGTCTCAAGAAGGGCGGCAGCGCGATGATCCTGCCGGACCAGAAACCTTCCAGCAACAAGGTGCGCATCGACGCGAATTTTTTCGCTGCGCACGCACCCACCACCACGCTGGTGCATAGCCTGTGCAGAAAGGTAGACTGCGACGTTTTCATCGCCAGCGCCAGCCGCAGCACTCCGGCGGGAGAATTCCGCCTCAGCATACAACCGCTCGAGCACGCGCGCCTCGCCGGCGGCGAAACAGAGAGCGCGCAATACATGAACGATGAGATCGAGCAACTGGTGCGCCAGCACCTCGACCAGTACCAATGGGGTTACAGTCGTTTCAGCAACCGGGAATACGAGTCAGTATAAAGGGATGCGCACCATGCTGTCGAAGTTCATAACCGTTTACAACCGCCTGGTGCTGCGCCAGCCGGTAGCGACCCTTATTGCGTTGACGCTCGTCACCGTCTATTTCCTGCTGTACATCCCCGAATTCGAACTCGACGCCTCGGCCGACTCGTTGGTGCTGGAAAACGACTCCAGCCTGAAGTACTACCGCAGTATTCGTGAACAATACGGTTCCGACGACTTTCTGATCGTCACCTATAGCCCGCAAAAGGGCCTGTTCAGTAGCGAGGTGCTGGCCGACATCAAGCTGTTACGCGAACAATTGAGCGCGCTCGAACAGGTCGATTCGGTGATCAGCCTGCTCGACGTGCCGCTGGTGGATAGCCCGCCGATGACGCTGGCCGAGATTTCGCGCAAGGTACGCACGCTGGAGAGCGACGACGTCGATGTCGCGCTGGCCGAACGTGAAATGCGCCACAGCCCGCTCTACCGCAACCTGCTGGTGAACAGCCAGGGCGACACCACCGCGCTGCAGGTCAACCTCGTCAACAACCAGACTCTGAAAGACCTGATCGACAATCGCGACAAGCTCTACGATAAGGCCGACACCATCCCGGACGCGGGTGAGCGTCTCGCCGAATTGTCGGCCAGCATAAAGGTTGAGAACCTGGCGCAAAAACTGAAACTCGATCAAACCATCGTCGACGTGCGCAAGATCATGGATGGCCATCGCGGCGAAGCCACGCTTTATCTCGGCGGCGTGCCGATGATCGCTTCCGATTCGATCCAGTTCATCCGCAGCGACCTTAAAGTCTTCGGTGTCGGCGTGGTCTTGTTCATCGTCATCATTCTCGCGTTTTCGTTCAGAAAGCTGCGCTGGGTCGTCCTGCCGCTGGCGGTGTGCCTGGTCAGCGCGATGTCGATGATGGGTTACCTCGGCTGGGCGCATTGGCCGGTCACGGTGGTATCGTCAAATTTTATTTCGTTGTTGCTGATCATTACGCTGTCGCTGATTATCCACCTGGTGGTGCGCTATCGCGAGCTCGTCACCATCAAGCCAGAGGCGAGCCAGTACGAACTGGTCAGCGAAACCGTCGCCAGCAAGTTCAGCCCGAGTTTTTATACCGCGATCACGACCATGGTCGCATTCGGCTCCCTGCTGGTCAGCGGGATTCGACCGGTTATCGATTTCGGCTGGATGATGGTCATCGGTATCACGGTTTCCTTCATACTCGCCTTCACCCTGTTCCCGGCGGCGCTGATGCTGCTGCCGCGCCTGGAGGGCGGTGCCGGCAAGGACCTGACCGGCCGGGTTACCGCGGCGATCGCGGACTTTATCCATGACCGCACGCGCGCCACCCTGCTGATCTTCGTCGGCCTGATCGTGGTCGCGCTGACCGGCATTCCGCGGCTTTCGGTCGAAAACCGCTTCATCGATTACTACAAGGACAGCACCGAGATCTACCAGGGCATGACCCTGATCGACACCCGACTCGGCGGCACCACGCCGATGGACGTCATCATCGACGCGCCGCGCGATGAAATGATGCAGGAGGAAGACCTGTTCGCGGATGGCGACATTACTACTAACAGCTACTGGTTCAATCGCGACGGTTTACGCGAGGTCGCCCGTATCCACCAGTACCTCGACGAACTCCCGGAAACCGGCAAGGTGCTGTCGGTGCACACCGGCATGCAAATGCTGGAATCGCTGAATAACGGCAAACCCTATAGCGATTTCAAGCTCGCCGTGGTCTACAAGCGCCTGCCGGAGGAAGTCCGGCAGGCGCTGATTGCGCCTTACCTGTCGGAGGATGGTAACCAGTTGCGCTTCAGTATTCGCCTCTACGAATCGGACAAGAACCTGCGCCGACAGAAACTGCTCGACAAGATTTACTTCGACCTCACCGGCGAATTCGACCTCGACCCGGAGCAGGTCACCATCTCCGGGATGGCGGTGCTCTACAACAACCTGCTGCAAAGCCTGTTCCGCTCGCAAATCCTGACGCTCGGCGCCGTGTTCGTGGCGATCCTGTTGATGTTTATCGTGCTGTTTCGGGCGCTGCGCCTGGCGCTCGCCGCGATCGTGCCGAACATCATCTCCGCCGGCTTGATTCTCGGCCTGATGGGCTGGATCGGCATTCCGCTCGACATCATGACGATCACCATCGCCGCGATCAACATCGGTATCGGCGTAGACGATTCGATTCACTACATCCATCGCTTCCGCGGCGAGTTTCTGCAGGACGGCAATTTCTGGATGGCGATTCGCCGCTGCCACAACAGCATCGCGCGTGCCATGTACTACACCTCGGTGACGGTGGTGCTGGGGTTCTCTATCCTGGCGCTGTCCAACTTCATTCCGACCATCTACTTCGGCGTGCTGAGCGGGTTGGCGATGATCACCGCGTTAATCGCCAACCTCATGCTGCTGCCGATCCTGATCGCGCGTTTTCGGTTGAGCTGAAGCGATTGCACGGTTAGTATTTCCTACCTCCGAATCATTGCGGCCTGACATGAACGAAATTCTGATACCGATATCCCCGGGCGAACTGCTCGACAAGATTACCATTTTGCAGATCAAGTCGGAGCGTATCGCCGACCCGGCCAAGGTCGCCAATGTCAGGACCGAGCTCGAAATGCTGGATGCGGTATGGAGCCTGGCCGTCGGCGATGACGCCGAGATCGACGCGCTCACCGCGGAACTTAAATCGATCAACGAGGCGCTCTGGGAAATCGAAGACGACATTCGCGACGAAGAGCGCAACAGGCGCTTTGGCGAGCGCTTCATCGAGCTCGCGCGCGCGGTCTACGTCACCAACGACGAGCGCGCCAATGCCAAGAAAAAGGTCAACCTGCACCTCAACTCGAGCATCGTCGAAGAAAAATCATACCAGGATTACAAGTGACGCCGATGGCGTCATCGCGGTGGACGCGTTTCTCAACGACATGTGCTGTACCTGGGCGAGATCAACTCGTCGCAGGCGTGGCGTAAGTCAATCGAGGTATTTGACGAGGACGCCGAGCAGTCGCGATCGCTGTCGCTGTTTCCCGAAGACCGCATTGATGAAGCCCTGGCGGACGAGTCTGTGGTGCGACTGTGTTTATCGCGATTGCGCCTCGAACTGCCTGCTCAGCCTCCGCCGAAAATCACCGCGGCTCAAGTCGAAGGCGTCACCCCTGTGTAGTGCAGACCTTTGGGGGTCGGACCTATATCAATCAAAGGCTTAGTCTCTTCTATGACCTGAATCCGTGAAGTTGGGCTAAGCCCAGGTGACCTCTAGCCCACATATCTCACCAGGATGGCGGTCCCTCGCTTGTTCTTTGAATCCACAAGGGATTTTCTTCAGTCGGAAATACGCATTGTTATTCCGCTCCTTCAGAAAATCCCTTGTGAATCCAAAGCCCTACGCGATCATCCCGCCCCCTGGTGAGATATGCGGGCTAGCGCCTCGCATCAGCGGCCGACGAAAGCGCATAGCGCTTGAGGAGGTCCGACTGCATGCGATTGTTGAATGCCAATTTCAACTTGCCTTGGACTCAAGAAATATCTTCAATTTGCTCGGTAGAAATGATCGAGCCTTTTCGGTCAGTGCCTTCTCGTTTTTTTGCCATATAACGCCGAGATAAATTATTAACAATCCAATTGCAGTAAGCGCAATTGGGAATAGCCAACTGTCCTCAAATACTTCCCGGGCCAGGTGGCTAAAATATAGACACGCGCCTATAGCACCGAAGACAACGAATACTCTCCTGACAATAACGACGCCCAGAGTGATCATGAATAGATTTATGCAAAAGTAGAAAAACTTTGAGAGCTCGCTATCAGATTCTTGCGCAGTCATACCGCCCCAAAACGCCATAACACCAAAAATATACAGCCAAAATGCATAATCTACATTTCCCTCAGATCTAACATCAATCCAAAAGGCCGCGAAAATCATCAGCATGCCGAAGTACATCGAGACTAGAGCGCGAAATTCGAAGTCATAATAATCTCCCATGATCATTACTGCGACATCCATTGACATGTACCAAAGCGTTACAGCGATGGGCATGACTAGAAATGGATACTTGTATCGCCATACAACGATCAGGCCAGCTATTAAGGTTCCGACTTCCATATACAGCCAATGCCATCTGATGTATTTGTGATATTCCCTATAAACACTTTCATCTGGCCAAAGGCCGAGTGCTTGCTGAAATCCATATATTGCTAATGGTGTCAGTGCGACTGCAAAGGTGGCACATATTCCTGCTGGAATCGCGTAGTCCTTTTTCTGGAATACATCGGCTAACATAAGGCCAGCTCCTGCATAGGCTAACGAAATAAAAAATATTCCCCATCCCCCAAAAGACTCCCAGCCTAAGTTCATGAACAGAGACATGGCGCCAATTGCGATTAGGCCTCCTAGATAGTAAAGGACATTCGTGAAGTTGAAAGTAGGTCCAACGCTCGGCAAGCCAGTTAGATATGCATGTAGCCTTACCGCTTGATCGGCAGTGATTATGTTTTCATCGACGGCATCATCGAGGTTTTTTCTGGTTATCTTCATCTTTGTGGGAAACCTTTTCTACGTCTCTTGGCATCAAACGCCTCGTATCAGCGGCGCGGCTCTGCCGCGTTCGACTGTGTGCGTTATAGTTGCGTTTGATACATGATTATTCTTCTCGGGACATTATTCATAGTCGCTCAGGTCCTTGGGTGATTCTAGAAGGGTCCCGTTATACTTTTCGAGATCATCATGCATTTCAAGCCATGGAAGTTTGCTTTCAAAATTGACATGAAAAGTGGGCTTAAAGTCTTCTGGATTATCCATGGAAGCGGCGTATAAGTGCATACCTCCCGCGTAGTGATCTGCCTCAAACCCTATTGGCGATCCGCAATTCCCGCAAAAGTGTCTGCGGACACCATCAGAGGTTTCGTATGTGCTTGGAGTCAATCCAATCCAGGTGAAATGCTTAAGTGGTACGCCTAGCCATGCCACAACAGGTGCCGCGCAGTTTCGGCGGCAGTCATCACAATGACAATAGCAGGACCAGGTTATCTCTCCTTCGTACTCCCAGCCTGTCTTTCTACACAAACAATGTCCTTGCGTGGTCACGAATTCTCCTTAAATTTTCGAATATTGATTACGGCCAACTAGCGACATAACAGCTGTTTTTAACAGGTCTTCGACCTGTTAATACATATTATCGGGTTGACCAGATAATTTAGCCTCCCGACAAAACCGGCTCCGGCTTTTACCGGTTTGGCAACTTAAAAAATCGCGGCCTTCTTCCGAAGGACCGAAATATTATCCCTGCACAAGCAGGGGCCTTACAATGACGGTGCGTTATAAGATTCCCGACAACCGACACGACTCCTGATAGCTTTGCCTGTGCGCATTGGTATACTGGTGGCGCATCAAACTCGGTTTCCGCTCATGCCTGATTCTCACCCGCTGGTATGTCGCTTCGGCGCTTTTGGCGACATGGTGTTGCTGACCCCGTTGCTGCGGCAGCTCTACCTGCGCAGCGGACTGCCCTGCGATGTCGTCGCGACCGGCGGCTGGAGCAGGATCCTGTTCCGGGAAATGCCTTACGTGCGCGAGGTTTACAGCATCGATTCACGCTCGGCGCCCTACTGGTTCAACCGCAGTCAGCGCGAACTGGTGCGCCAGCTCAAACACAAACAGCATCGCTTCGTCTGGGTCTGCGAAACCAGCCGCAAGTCATACCGGCTGCTCGAGCGTGCCGGTATTACACGGGACAACAGCATCAACCAGCTCGACCTGAGCCCGGTCGAGGGCGAACACTACGGCGAAAAGTGGCTGCGCATGGGCAGCCTGAACCCGCCGGAATTCGACTGCCCGCAAGCGCCGGCGCAGGCGCTCGACAGCGAACTGTTCGTCAGCGAACGTGAACTGCTTGAGTGTCGCGACTGGATACAGGCGCGCGCACTGGATCCGGCCGCGCCCATCATCTGCATACAGGCCGGCAGCAAACGCACCACCCGGCGCGGCCGTTCCGATCGTAGCAGTAACAGCAAATACTGGCACGAAGGCAACTGGGCCGAACTGATCGACCGCTTGATCGAGCATCTACCCGGCGCCCAGGTACTACTTTGCGGCGTCCCCGCCGAATCAGATACGTGCGCCGCGGTGCAAGACCTGTGCCGCCATTCGCAGCAGGTGCACAACGTCGCCAAGGACCTGCCGATGCGGCGCCTGTTGGCGCTGTTATCGCGGGCGCACAGCTGTATCTCCGTCGATACCGGCCCGGCGCACGCCGCCGCGGCCCTGGACTGTCCGCTGGTGGTCCTGTTCGGCAAGGCGAACCCGGCTCGCTTCCGCCCGATCAGCAGCCACAGCCCGGTGAAGGTCGTCCAGGGATATACCGGGGCAAACCCCGATTCCGAACCGGACATCGACTACATTAGCGCGGATCAGGTGTTCGAACAGTGGATTGCCGCGACCGATCGGGAGGGCTAGCCCGCATGAAGCTTATTACCAGCTAACCAGCTCGTTCGGCAAGTGATCGATGCGGTTCATGTAAACCACGTTGTGCGCGCCATCGACGAAGTCGATGCGCGAGATCGAGGTATTGTGGAAGGTCCAGTTGGCGACCCAATGGTTGTCATAGTTGGGCTGATGCCGGACCACGCCCATCAACTCATTGACGAATTGATCGATAAAATCGCCGTGCGCCACCATCGCCACCTGGTCGTGGTTACCGTCGAGCCGCTGCTTTACCCAGGCGACCACATTCTTCATGCGCTCGAGAAAGCCGGCTTCGTCTTCGACCGGGCGGTTCCACCAGCCGTCATCGTTGAATTCGGCGGGCAGCTCGAGCGCGGGGAAGCGTTCTTCGAAGTAGTTTCTGCCGAGGCCCGGCCGGCCCCGCATAACGCCGTCATCGCCGACCTCGTAAATGCCGTGTTTTTCAAATATATCCGGCAGCGCCTGCAGCGCCAGGCCACAGTCGGCGGCGATGTACTCGGCGGTCAGGATGGAGCGCGACATCAGGCTGCAATAGACGTGGGTCAGTCCGTAATGAGCCTCCTCGGTGTCATGAAACGGATGCTGGCGCGGTTCGGTCCGCGGGTGCGCCAGATGCCGCGCCAGCACCTCGGCCTGCCGGTGGCCGGCGCCGGTGATCTCGGGATCGGCCTTGCGCCCGGGCTGGTGATCGCCGGTGCCGTCCCAGATGATGTTGTTTTCCGACTGTGCGTGCCGGATCAGATAGAGCCTCGCCATGGCTAACGTTCGATGCCGAGGCGCTGCGCGGCCTGCGCCGGGGTTGCCGGCTCCCGACCCACCTCGCGGATAATGCGTACCGCGCGTTCGATCAGTTGCAGGTTGGTGGCGAACTCGCCTTTGTCGAAGTAGAGATTATCCTCGAGACCGACCCGGCAATTCCCGCCCATGCTCACCGCCTGGGCGACGATCGGAAATTCCATGCGTGAAATACCGAAGGCGCTCCAGTTGGCGTCAGGCGGTAACAAACCCTTCATCACGTTGAACACCTCGGGTGTCGCCGGCGCGGCATGCGGTATACCGAGACAAAGCTGAAACATCGGCGTGCCGTCGAGCAGGCCTTCCTCGATCAGCTTGTGCGCAAACATGATGTGGCCGGGCTCGAACACTTCCAGTTCAGGCTTGACGCCGAGCTCGCGAATGCGTTGCGCCATGATGCGCAGATGCGCCGGCGTATTGACGAATACGGCATCGCCGAAGTTGAAGGTGCCGACGTCGAGGGTGCAGATGTCGGGGCGCAATTCCTCGATGTGATGCAGGCGCTCGAGCGGCTGCACCAGGGTCGTTCCGGGCCCGCCCACGGCGGCGTCGACCTCACCCGGTAAGAAGCGCGCGCCCTCGCTGGTGGTGAGGTTGATCAGGACGTCGCTGCCGGAGTCGCGAATGCGTTCGACCACCTCGCGAAACAGCGCCGGATCTCCGCTGCGCATGCCGGTTTCGGGATCACGCACGTGGATGTGTACAGTCGCAGCGCCCGCCTTCGCGGCCTCGATACAATCACGGGCGATGTGTTCGGGCGTAATCGGATAGTTCGGATGTCTGGCCTGGTTGTTGTGTCCGCCGCTGACGGCACAGGTTAATATCACTTCATTCGACATGCTTGACTAGTCTCCGTGGAACTCGGGTTTTCTTTTTTCGACGAATGCGCGCACGCCTTCACGCCGGTCATTCGTGGGAACGGTACGACTATAGGCTTCGATTTCGAAGGCAAGCCCGTCGGCAATCGACATCTGCAGGCCCCGATGAATTGCCTGGCGCGCCTGACGCACCGCGACAGGCGCGTTAGCGGCGATTCGTCGCGCTGTCCGCAGAACTTCATCGAGCAATTGATCATTCGGAAACACCGCGTTCACCAGGCCCCAGCGCAGCGCCTCATCGGCACTGAAAGGGCGCGCCGACAGGATCAACTCCTTGGCGCGACGCTCTCCCATTGCCCGAGCCAGGGTCTGGGTACCGCCGGCGCCGGGAATGATGCCGAGGCTGGTTTCGGTCATGGCAAAGCGTGCGCTTTCGGCGGCATAGATAAAATCGACACCCGCGGCAAGCTCGCAACCACCACCGTAGGCCGCACCGTTGACCGCCGCAATCGTCGGCACTGGGCAATCGATGACGGCCCGGATCATGCGCTCGTAGAGCAGGTGCTGGGTCAACCAGGCGGCGTTACTCATGCCGTCGCGCTCCTTGAGATCGCCCCCGGCACAGAAGGCCCTGTCACCGGCGCCCGTCAGAATGGCGCAGCGATACCCGGATTGTTCGAGCGCCAGCTTTTCGAAACAGTGCACCAGGTCGGTCGCCATCTGCGTATTAAACGCATTCGAAGCCTCGGGGCGATTCAGCGTTATCTGCAGGACTTGTGCGGCCGATGTTTCCAGCAACAGCGTGTCGTAGGTCTGACGGTTCATACGTGGTGGCAATTTGACTTCAGGTTCGGCAATACCATAGTACTTGATAAAATCCTGCAGGGGGACCAAAACATGAGTTCTGACCCGGGCGATAAAACAACCGCCAAACACATGGCGACCACCTTACAATCGGTTCTTCGTGGTCGGCGTATTTCTAGTGCTCGGCCGCCGCGGTGCGCAGATTTTGCAGAACAGCGGGCAGCGCCGTATGGGTATGTGGGTTCCGAACCATTACGCCGGCAAGCATAATATAGGCGCTCGCGGAATTTTACTGATTTATAATGTTGAATCCTAGCCGAGGATCAGACATGACCGAATTGTGGCGTTTAAACGCATCCGAAATTTCATCCCGCGTCGGCCGACGCGAGTTATCCGCGACCGAAATCACCGAGCAGTCCCTGCAGCGGCTGCAGGCCGTTAACCCGGCAATCAACGCCGTGGTGCAGGAATTGCCGGAGCAGGCGCTGGCCGATGCACGGGTCGTCGATGAGCGCATCGCCGCCGGTGAACCTGCCGGCCCGCTCGCTGGAGTGCCGGTAGCCATCAAGGTCAACATCGATCAACAGGGTCTTGCCAATACCAACGGCATACGCATTCAGCAGGACAACATTGCCGAACAGGACAGCCCGGTCGTCACCAATCTGCGCGACGCCGGCGCCATCATCGTCGGCAGAACCAACACCCCGGCTTTCTCGATGCGCTGGTTTACCCGCAATTCCCTGCACGGACATACGCTGAACCCGCGCAATAGCGGGCTCACACCCGGGGGTTCCTCGGGCGGCGCCGCGGCCG
>JAAEPH010000125.1 GCA_024232855.1 Gammaproteobacteria bacterium | reverse complement strand
CTGATAACAGGGGTAATAATACAGCTGCCTATAGGGACGATTCATTGTTCAGCAGGCTAAATCCAAAGGCCGGCAGAATACCCACCTTATATTGCAAAGTCTAGCCTGCGTATGGCGAATGACTACGAATTGGCCAGGAAGCTTAGGGGAATGAAACGTTAATATGACACTTGACCCAAAGGGCATTTACTTAAGCCCCAAACGGCTGTCATTGCGATACCCAGAGGGCATAAATACCCAAAGGGCATAAAGGAGCGTCAGCGACGCGGCAATCTCCAAATGCTTGATCTTAAGCAATAAAGATTGCTTCGCTGCAGCCAAAGCAATCGCTGCAGCCAAAGCAATCGCTGCGCTCATGGGCTGGGCCCCGCTCATGGGCTGGGCCCCGCTCGAGGGCTGGGCCCCGCTCGAGGGCAGGATGCCCGAGTGCCGGGCGCGCCGGGAGAGCAGACCGACCTGCAATGACGATAGTTTTGGCTTAAGTAAGTGGCATTGATACTTGACCCCTTTTTTTTGACGTGGAAGAATCATTAAATCGACATGGTTTTTGATATCGATCAGCTATCGCGGAAGGTCTTTCTGTAATGTTTCTGTAATGCTTTAAAGCTCAACCTCACCGAGGAGCAAGTCACATGCCGGCGCAAAGACTGAAACAAATGCTGGATCGACACAATATTAAATATATCAGCATTAACCACTCCCCGGCCTATACCGCGCGCGAAACCGCGGCATCGACCTTCGTGCCGAGACGCGAATTTGCAAAAACAATAATCGTCGATATGGATGGCGGGAAAGTAATGGCGGTGTTATCCGCATCGCGCCACGTGGATATAATGGCGCTCAGGAATCTGGCACAGGCCAACGAGGCCCGCCTGGCCACCGAGGATGAATTCAGGGAATTGTTCCCGGACTGTGAAGTTGGCGCCATGCCGCCGTTTGGATCACTCTACAGTATGCGAGTCTTCGTTGATGAAATGGTAACCGAGGTGGACGACCTCTGTTTTAACGCCGGATCGCATGAACAGATTCTACGCATGGATTGCAGCGAGTATTTACAACTGGAGCAGCCCGTCATTGGTGCTTTTGCGATCAAGGAGTGACCGTATCGAGGTAGCGGGTTCAAGGGAGGCTCGATTAGCCTTCTTCGACGCATCAAATACTCCGGGATCTGCATTTTCAGCTAAACTGTCTGACTGACAGAATCCACTTCTAGACTGCATATCCGATGAAACTGCTTTACAGCTTGCTCGGCCTGGCACTGCTGCTGGCATCCGCCGTACAGGCAGATTCCATAACGACCATACAACTGCACAACCGCCCCGCCGAGGAAATCATACCCATTATCAAACCGATGCTCGGGGCGGGCGACGTCATTACCGGCCAGGGCTTCAAACTATTCCTGCGCTCTTCAGCGGAGACGCTGGAACAGGTAGAGGCAATGCTCGAGGTCCTGGACGCCGCCGCAAAGATGCTGCAGATATCGGTTTTACAGGGCAGCAAGCGCGATCTCAAGGCGCTGCGTATCGACGCCAACCTGCAAATCGAAGGCGACAATACCAGTGTCGACATCGGCAGCAGTAACGACAACAGCGCAGGTAGCGTCAATTACAACAGCGGAAACGTCAGTGGCGGCATCGACACGACAGCTACTCGTGAGCGCAAGCACAGCAAACCGGTACACCGCCTGCGCGTCAGCGAGGGTCGTGAGGGGTTTATCGAAACCGGTGAGCAAATCCCTTACTTCACCGGCTTCAGCAGAATCGCGCCCGGCACCACGGTCAGTCGTATCGAGTACAGGAATGTAACCACCGGCTTTTACGTGCTTGCGCGTATCCACGGCGACAGCGTCACGCTGCAGATCAGCCCGTTCAAAAATTCATTGAGCAGGGCAAACGACGGCAACATCGCCACCCAAAGCGCCAGCACCGTCGTCAGCGGGCGCATCGGCGAATGGTTGAAAATCGGCGGCGTAACCGAGGAAAGCAATAGCTCGCAAAGCGGCATTGGCAAGTACAGTTCAAGCCAGGGCAGAAAAATGGATCGCATCTGGATCAGGGCGGACCTGGTTCGATAACCCTGAACCAACGGCCGGGCTAATCCGCATATCTCACCGTTTTCCTCGGTGTGTTCCGATACGTCGGCCCGCTAAACGTAGTGTAAACGCCGCCCTCCCTGAAACCTGCGTGGCCCGCCCGATCCGGGGCCGGCGCCCCCTTATTCCCGGCGCTACCGGTGGAACACTCGAATAGGCGGTGATGGCGTCAGGAATACCGCACGTATATACTTTCGGCTTTCACAATCCCCGGTTTAAACCCCAAGAGACTGGACAATATGGTTCCACACCTGGAAGCACTGAAAGACGCAAAGGCTTGCCCCCTCTGGCATGATACCGACCTCATGCCCGACCCTTTACCCGCGCTCGCGAGCGACGAAAAATGCGAGCTGCTCATCGTGGGCGGCGGCTTCACCGGGTTGTGGGCGGCAATACAGGTCAAGGAGCGAAAACCGGATGCCGAAATTATCCTGATCGAGCAGACCTTTATCGCCGACGGCGCCTCGGGTCGTTGCGGCGGGTTCCTGAGCAGTAGCATCGCGCACGGCGAAACCAACACCGAGCACCAGTTCCCCGGCGAGGCCGTGCGCCTGCAGCAACTGGGCGCGCAAAACATGAAGGAATACCTCGAGACCCTCGAGCGCTACAACATCGATGCGCACTATGAACACGTGGGTGAGACGGATGTAGCGCTGGACCCGGAATCCGCCGAACGACTGCGCGCGGAATACGAGACAGCCAGGGACGAGGGCGCAGATGTCGTATTCTTCGATAGGGAGGCGATGCGGGCCGAGGTCAATTCGCCAGCCTTTTATGCCGGGATGTGGCATCGCGGCGGCCAGGACGGCGTGATCGATCCGGCACGGGTGTGCTGGGGCCTGAAGGAAGTGTTGCTGCAACTTGGCGTGCGCATCTTCGAAAGCACCCGGCTGCTTGACCTCGAGCCAGCTGGCAAGGAAAGCATGCGCGCCGGTTGCGAAGGCGGCGTTATTCACAGCGACAAGGTTCTGCTGGCCACCAACGCGTTTCCCAGCATCCTCGGCCAGGTCCGCAGATCCGTGGTCCCGGTCTGGGATTACCAGTTGGCGACAGAACCGCTGAGCGAAGAACAAATAGACAAGATTGCCTGGCCCAGGTCGCGTCACGCACTGTCGGATTATAACAACATGTTCCACTACTTCCGCCTGACGAAGGATAATCGCATTACCTGGGGTGGTGGCGCTTCGGTGCGTTATTATTTCAACGGCGGAACCAACCCCAGCCTGGCCGATGCGCCGGCCTGTTACGAACAGTTGGCGAGGGAATTCTTTGAATATTTCCCGCAACTGGAAGGCGTCAAGTTCAGTAATAAATGGGGCGGCATTATTGCGACCTCGACCCGTTTTTGCATGGTGCCGGGGGTTGCCTATGACGGGCGCGTCGCATGGTCGGTGGGTTACACCGGGCATGGCGTCGGCGCCTCGCGTTTCGGGGCGCGCATCGGCATAGAACTGCTGGGCTACCAGCCCAGCGACATCCTGAAATTGCAGTTCGTCACGAAGAAAGCGCTACCCTGGGCGCCCGAACCATTTCGCTGGATCGGAATTCGCCTGACACAGAGCGCGCTGATAAAGGCCGATAAAAACGGCGGCAGGCGCGGCCTGTGGCTTAGATTCCTGGATATGATGGACATGGGCTTTACCTGCTAATTTGGCCGCCGACGCCTTGTACCTTCAATTTTCGTGTTTGCAGAAACTGTTGGTGCGATTCAGGAGTGCCGTCATTGAACCTAAAATCCTCAGTTGAATCTACTGCGGTCGTCTACTGCACTGAATCTCATGCATTTTTTCATTATTTTAAGCTCACCCGTGGAGTGACTACGCGATCGCCTAAAATAACGAAAGAAATACCTGATATTCAGCACATTAGACGCCCTCGCTACGATTCAACTGAGGATTTTAGGTTTAAAGCATCATCCGACAAACCCGAGAACAACGGCACGAGGCCGATCAAGTCCTCATTCCTGATGCCGGGAACCGGTTCCGAAATCGCCGGAATGAGGTCCAGGGCCTGGTTGATCGCCTGCTCGAGCACGGCATAGACATTGGTGCTGACAACGCCTTTGCGCTGCTCGTTCTGGATATAACGCAATACCGAAATCAATACCGTGCGCTTGGCAAAACGGCTCTCGAAGCGTTGATAAAACTCGTCGAAGTCACGCTGGTAGTCGGCAATATTGTCATGCAACAACTGCAACCGCTTGCGATAGCGCGGCAGTATCGAGGGATCGAAGCGCGGATCGATTTCCAGTTGCAGCCGCGTATACTCGATCGCGGCTTCGGCCATCAGGATTCTGACCAGGTCTTTTACGACATGTTGAGAAATTCTCATATTTTGATAACGAGCCAGCAAATTGCTGGCCCAGTCGCTCTCGCGTAATCGGCGAATCAGCGCATTTTCAAAGCGGATGAATAGACTCGGCGGTGATGCGTCCACCTCGCCTACCTCCCGCTCCGGGCTTCGCACCCGGTCCCGCTCGCGTTGCAACTCGACCTTGATATCGAGAAAACTGTATTGTGGAATGACACCCGCATTGAACAGGCTTTCCAGTTCCCGGCTCTCTTCGCGCAGAACATTGAGATGCTGTTTACGCTTGAATGATTCAGCGGACACATCCTGCAATGGCCATTGCAGGCTTTGCGATACTTCCCGTTCAGCCTGAAAATTCCCCGCCTTCGACAACACCTTGTTGTCGAGGAGTTTCTGCAGTAACGAACTGGCATACGAACGCACCTGGGCTGCCGTTTGTTCCAGCTCGATATTTTCATCCTCCGAGAGTCGATCGAGACCGAGCAGGATAGTAAACAACACGATAGCGGTGGCGTCATTCAGCAGGGACTCCCCTTCCACCAACGTTGTCAGCCGCGTCGGTGTCCCCAGCTCCTTGAACAGTGAAACCACAGCGACCGGATCAGTCGCTGAGATAAGGGCGCCGAACAGTAACGCGGTCGTCAAATCCAGCGGCAACAGTATCCACACGCCGACGCCAACGATAGTCGTGGAAAGCAGCAAGGCGGGGATGGCCAGCATCAGCACCGGGACGATATCTTTCGCCAACTGCCTTGCATGCAGGCTCAATCCCGATTCGAAGATCAGGGCCGGAAGAAAAATAAAAAACACCAGTTCGGGACTGAGTTGAAAATACCGTATCGACTCCAGGGGTTGCCAGACCCTGGCAAGGTTACCCAGTAACATCCCCAGGATGACCAGCATCACCGTGTAGGGGATCGGCAACTTGTTAAACAAGCCACGCACCAGCACACCAATTGCGAGCAAAGCCATGAGCAGCAGAACGGATTCAGACAGGGGCATATTCTGGCTCTCTGTTCGGGTGCCCCGGTTACCTTTCGGCGGGTAACTCGGCTGGAATCTGATATTGGGTGGCCAGGCCCAGGGTGCTTTGAAATACCAGGCCTCCGTGCGGGCGATCGATTTTCGCCGCCCGGAAAATAAAGGCGAACACCGCTTCCGCCTGCGCTTCATCGACAACCACGCTGAGAACTTCCTTCTCGGTCTGCTCACCCACCCCGCGATCAACCAGGGGCGAGAATCGCCCCGAACCGCGGGCATGATTGATATTACAGGCGACTATACCCAGTTCCTGTTTGAGTTCCTTCAATACCGGCAAGGCGCCCCCTTTGGGAGAATGCAGGTAATCAGTTTTGATGTACTCGCCAGTTTCATTTGATCAGCTTCCGTCGTCAAAACACCGAAGTTTCGTTCCTGTCATAAGATACTACCCGTAATCAGGTATTTTCGGCACTGAGTTTTGCATGAATTTCATCGGGAATATGGGTTGCCAGTTTTTCCAGCGGCGTTGTGTAGATTATACCCATCGCCGGTGTATCCAGTTGCCCCGCCAGGTACATTTTCTCAAACACTCGTTCCACCTGGTCGTTTGCGACGACAATATTGATTACTTCCTTTTCAACTTCTACCGCGACACCCAGGATACCCAACCGTTCGCGCACCCCGCTGCCATGCGCATAGTAAGTGGTAGCACCCTGTGCCCCGGCTTCCTGCGCCGCCTTTATGACATCATCCGCCAATCCCCGCTGGACCACGCAGGTGATCAGGGATACGTCAGTCAATACCGTTATTTCTCTTTCGTTCAAGTCTGTCCCCTTTTTTTACCCAGCGGCTTCCACGCCGGGGCTTTCAGTTAACAGGCCAGGCGCCTGATCATCATCACGGCGCCGCTTTATTTTGAAGCGGATCCACAGGCCGGTTGCCTGCACCGTAATAATGGGGCCGATGGAAGCCATCGACAAGATACCAAAACCCTCGGTGACACCGAGCGCGCTGCCAAATCCCAGGCCCATGGCCAACACCAGGGGAACCGTCACGGGTCCCGTGGTAACACCCGCGCTGTCCCAGGCGACGTTGACGAATTCCTCGGTGGAAAACAGGGTCAGGTAAATAAGCGGTTTCAGGCTCCAGCCATATAAAAATCGCAGGGTTCCGAGAACCACGGCCATTCCAACGCCAGTGCCGACCACGAGTACCAACACCTCTGACCATTGATTCAACAGGGCATACAGATAAGGCGCCTTGTACAGGTCCACCAGTTGTCCGGCCTGTTTCAGGGCGCCAATGGCGGGCTCGGCGAAAGTAACGCTTATACCGAGCAGAAACGCGATAGTTAACACAACCGGCAACGAAGACTTGCTCGGTAGGCCGCTGCCGAGAGACTCACCGAGAGGCATCAAGCCCTGCTTCAAGCCCTCCATAAACAACATCAAGCCGACAATGACGGAAAACAACCCGGCGCTGATTACCCAGGATCCATCGACCCCCTGGCGCAGGATCAGCAGTTGGAAGAGAACGAGGTAAACCGCCAGGGGGACAACCGCCCGCGCCTGATCGATGAAGCGAACCGATACATAAGGCCTTATCAGGCGATAGCTGTCGATGGGGCGCAGTTTGAGTTTTTGCGGGTGGTAGGGTAACTCGGTGCCCGTTTCATCGTAGCGTGGCCTGGGCACAAGGTCGTTGTAGCTGACCTCGCGTTGTTGCAAGGTGATAGCCTGGACAAAAGAGCCAAAGCGTATTTTCCTGGGCATTACTGTCGCATTCCTCCGCAAGCCACAGTAGCAGTCCAATACCAGTGCGGACATGATCTGGCTCAGGTACTCACCGATCTTGAGGAGGCACGCTAATCCGATAGAGCGAGCCAGGGTGACAGTTTACCTGATTAACTCCGTTCGATCAGAAATCCGAGCCCGGGTACTTGAGCGCTGCAGCGTTCCCTCATTTACTCACTGCTTTTTTCCCTCCCCCAGGCCCCAAAAAAAAGGCGGGGCAAGCCCCGCCTCGAATGGAGAAGATCAGTTCTTTAACCGAATTGGTTCATCGTGTTGTCTTTGCCGGAGGCTTTCAGGGCCTGGTCACCGGCGAAGTATTCCTTATGGTCGTCGCCGATGTCGGAACCCGCCATGTTCTGGTGCCTGACACAGGCAACTCCCTGGCGAATTTCCTCGCGCTGGACGTTCTTGACGTAACCCAGCATGCCCATGTCACCGAAGTAGTCGCGCGACAGGTTATCGGTGGACAGCGCCACGGAGTGGTAGGTCGGCAACGTAATCAGGTGATGGAACACGCCGGCAACCCGTGATGCGTCCGCCTGGAAGCTGCGGATTTTTTCATCGGCCTCAAACGACAGTTCACTATCGTCGTACTCAACGCTCATCAGGTTGTCACGCACATAGGCGGAAACATCCTTACCTTCCTCGCTCCAGGCATCGAAAACCTGTTGACGGAAATTCAGCGTCCAGTTGAACGACGGGCTGTTGTTGTAAACCAGCTTCGCGTTAGGCACCACTTCACGGATGCGATTGACCATGCCGGAAATCTGCCCGAGGTGCGGCTTTTCGGTTTCTATCCACAGCAGGTCGGCGCCGTTTTGTAGCGAGGTGACGCAGTCCAGCACTACGCGGTCTTCGCCGGTGCCTTCGCGGAACTGGAACAGGCCGCTCGGCAGGCGCTTCGCCTTGATCAGTTTGCCGCCCCGCTTGATGACCACGTCGCCGTTACCGATATCGTCGACGCCGCTGACTTCATCACCGTCGATGAAGGCGTTGTATTGATCACCGAGGTCGCCTTCAGCGCTGGAGACGGCCATCTGCTTGGTCAGACCCGCGCCCAACGAATCGGTACGCGTGACGATGATGCCATCGTCGACACCCAACTCGAGGAAGGCGTAACGAATCGCACGTACTTTGGCCATGAAGTCGTCATGCGGAACCGTGACCTTGCCGTCCTGGTGGCCGCATTGTTTTTCGTCGGAAACCTGATTTTCGATCTGCAGGCAGCAGGCGCCCGCTTCGATCAGCTTCCTGGCGAGCAGGTACGTCGCTTCGGCGTTACCGAATCCGGCGTCAATATCGGCGACGATCGGCACCACGTGAGTTTCAAAATTGTCGATCAGACCCTGAACGCGTTTCTCACCGACCGAGTCGCCTGCTTCGCGCACGGCGTCGAGTTCGCGGAACAGGCCGCCCAGCTCACGCGCATCGGCCTGCCGCAGGAAGGTGTATAGCTCTTCGATCAGTGCCGGTACGGAAGTCTTTTCGTGCATGGACTGGTCGGGCAGCGGACCGAACTCGGAGCGCAGCGCCGCGATCATCCAGCCAGACAGGTACAGGTAACATCCCCTGGTGCTGGTCAGGTGCTTCTTGATTGAAATCATCTTTTGCTGCGCGATAAAGCCGTGCCAGCAACCCAGTGACATGGTGTAATTGGCTGAGTCGGCATCGTAGGCCGCCATGTCTTTACGCATCAGTTTCGCGGTGTAGCTGGCGATATCGAGGCCGGTTCTGAAACGGTTTTGCGCTTTCATGCGCGCGACGTTTTCGGGGTCGATGTTCCAGTTGGCGCCCTGGGCCTGGATCAGTTCGCTGGCTGTGGCAATGTCTGCTTCATACTGTGACATTTATAATGTCTCCAAAGAAAATATTCGAAACCCAATGAATTTCATTGGGGATTAAAAGTGTGACGATCATGTTAACGATTGCCAGCATATAATTGAACTAAATAGAATTTATATTTATCATTCACCAAATGAATATTGGTGTAAATGCCGAGAGCGCCCCATGAACATCGGTCGTGTAGACCTGAACCTGCTCGTGTATCTCGATGCCCTGTTGCGTGAACGCAACGTCACGCGCGCCGCGGATCAACTCGGATTGAGCCAGCCGGCGATGAGCAACGGCTTGCGCCGTTTACGAGACCTGTTCGAAGACCCGCTGCTGGTCAGAACCAGCGCCGGCATGACGCCGACCGAACGCGCCGAGGAACTTCAACCCGTGGTACGCGAGTTGCTGTCGACGATAGACAAGGCCGTGCAACCGCGCACCGACTTCGACGCGCACAGCGCCAAACGGGTATTCCGCATCATGGCCAGCGATTACGCGGAATCGACCCTGCTGCCTCGCATCCTGCTCAAACTGCGGGAATCGGCCCCCGGCATTAGCCTCGACATCATGACCCCCAGCGACGTCAGCTTTCAGGATGTCGAGCAGGGCAAGGTGGATATGGCGATCAACCGCTTTGATGCATTACCGCAGTCATTTCATCAGAAGGATATCTGGCAGGATGGCTTTTCCTGTCTGATGCGTGCGAACAACCCCGTGCTGGGAAGCTTCACGCTCGATTCCTACCTGGATGCGCAACACGTCTGGGTTAGCAAAACCGGCATGGGCGTCGGTATCGGCGTGAACCCGGACGATGTGCAGCGCCTCGGCTGGGTCGACGGGGCGCTCGCACGGCTGGGTAAAAAGCGCCGCATCACCCTGTTCACCCGGCACTACCAGGCAGCGATGCTGCTGGCCGAACGAACCGACCTGATCGTTACGCTGCCGTCGAAGGCGGCGGTTCTGCAACAGGACAATTCGCGCGTGGTAATAAAGACGCCGCCCTTCGAAATTCCACCGATCGATCTGAAAATGGCCTGGAGCCCGTTATTGCACCACAACCCGGCACACCGCTGGATGCGTCAGCTAACCGTTGACGCCGCCAGCGAAGTGGACATGCACTCAGCCTGAAATCGGGGGGCAGTTTGCATAATTCCATCTGGTTCATGTGATAAGTAAGCCGTCACACTGATTCCTCGGGCCAAAACTACCGTCATTGCAGGCGAAGCGAAGCAACCTATTTGCTTAAGATCAAGCATTTGGAGATTGCCGCGTCGCTGCGGGCCGCTCCCGGCATCCTGCCTCACGCGGCACTCCGGGTCGTCGGACCGGTACGTCCTGTACATCATCCTCGCAATGACAACCGATTGGGTCAGACTCTGAAGGCTTCGTCGACTTCGAGCTGCAGGGTTCCGACCAGGCCGTTAGTGTGGTGGGCAAGCCCGATGACGGCGAGCAATTCGCCGAACTGCTCCTCGCTCATACCCTTGGCGCGGGCCGCGGCGCTATGTGAATGAATGCAGTACTCGCAGGCATTGGCGACCGAGACGGCGACGTAAATCATCTCCTTGGTCATGGCATCGATGGTACCCGGTGCCATCACCGCCTTGACTTGCTCCCAGGTTTGACGCAGTTGCTCGGGATTGTTCGCCAGGCCTTTCCAGAAATTGTTGATAAAGTCGGTCTGTCTGACGTTTCGAATATCGTCGTAAACGGCGCGAACCTCGGTGCTGGCATCTTCGTATTCAATGAGCGGGACCGTGGCCATATTAATTCTCCTTAAAGAAAAAGTTCAAATCTCATATCTGTTTCCCGGATCAGCCCGCCATCTTCAAATTCGCGCACGCGCCGCAAATCAGTCTATTCCGATTGATCTGCCAAGTCATCCCGCTAAATTTAATGATAGTCCGCATATCTCACCAAGAGGTGGGATGGCGGTTCTCGGCTCCTGCCTCCACCGCATTCGTGCTTCCTTGCACATCATCGCGCAGGGCTTTGGATTCACAAGGGATTTTCTGAAGGAGCGGAATAACAGTGCGTAACCCGCCTGAAGAAAATCCCTTGTGGAT
>JAAEPH010000124.1 GCA_024232855.1 Gammaproteobacteria bacterium | reverse complement strand
GGTAGTGCGACAGACGAAACAACCCTTCACAACGCCCTTGACCGCTATACAAATAAAGTAGATTATCAGGCAGACATAACTGAATTGACAGAGACAGTTGACGACATACACGACTTAATCACAGCTGAATCGTGCACTTCAAATGACATTCACCCAGGCAGAATTTACACAGTCTAAGGATTTAACATGATTAACGTTAAAGCAGAAAAACCAACCTTCAAAGGTTTCGTTTTAGTCCGAGACAAAAACGGTAAACCAAAGATCGACGATTACAATAATTGTCCTGATGAAATAAAAGCACTACTTACCCCAGCAGAAAAAGAGGAATTAGAGAAATGTCATTAAGTCATGTAACAGCAACACGAAACGCACTGGCGGATTTAGTCGTCGATCAGCTTGGCCTAGGACATCTGGTTATTATGACCGATGGAGATGTCGAGGTCGCTACTTGTCCCCTGGCGACACCAGCATTTGGTGACGCTGTAGCAGGTACAGCAACAGCAGACGCTATCGATGAAGATTCATCAGCAACAGGCGGAGAAGCGGCACTGTTTAAATTTGAAACCTCGGGAAATGCTGAGGTTTTCAGGGGCAGTGTTGGCACTTCTGGCGAAGACCTGAACTTATC
>JAAEPH010000123.1 GCA_024232855.1 Gammaproteobacteria bacterium | reverse complement strand
GGCGTTCCGCTGGTCACCTTATTGGTGATAAGCACTTTTTTCATATAGCTAGTGATGCGGCATACCGATGAATCAATCGCTCGCCTAAAGCGCCTACTTTTGGTGTGCAGACTTTCGTGATCCTACTGCGTTTTCTAGGTTGAAGAGAGAAACCCAGGCAACCACCTTTAATAATTCCTCAGCGCGCTCTGCCCCCTCCGCACCTCCGCGAGAACTTTTTTTTCAAAGAGCCCTGCGGGTTAGTCGCCGGCGTCGAGCGTCGATAGCTGGTTGCCCTATTCGGGCGCAGGTTTGCGCTGGTTGCGTGCCTCGATCAGCTCCGAAATGCGCATGAAGGTAAAATTGTCGCCGGCTTCAGGCAGGTTGTGTCGCAATACTTCCAGCGTATGCGAGTAGGGGTGGCCGATGGCGATCGCCGAACCCTGCTCGCGCGCCCGCGTCAACCAGATGTTGTACTGTAGCTGGATTGCGGCGGTACTGGGATCGTTGTCGAGGAAAACGTCGCGCGAGATCGTACTGAGTCCCGCATCCATGGCCTGCGAATAGGCGACGCTGCGCGGTGAGGTGCGACTGTCGAGGAAGTAAAATGACGGGTTGTAACTGCGGATGCTGTCCATCACCGGGCGCATGAAGAAGTCGAGCTCGGTCAGGTGGCTGCCCATATGATTGTTGACACCGCGAATGAAGGGTATCTGTGACAGTAGCGAATGCACGTTACCGGTGAGTTCGTCTTCATCCATCGCTTCGTTGAGCGCGTTGGGTTCGTGCGCCGCGCTCGAACGGATCGACTGCATCGGCATGTGCAGTATGACTTCCTTGTTCATCTGGTGCGCGTACCGCGCCAGTTTCCGGCTGTAAATTGCACCGGGTAGAATCGCGTAGGTATGGTCGCCATCGAGGCTGATGGCGGCCTTGCCGCTTTCGAGCGAGTAACCGAGGTCATCGATAACCAGTGACAGAACCAGGCGTTGGTCGGCCTCGCTCGCGCCGGTAAAAGCGAGTAACAGAATCAGCCAGGGTCGCAGCATCCGATCTCTGGTTTAACTGCTGCTGCTGCTGAGGCCGGAAAGTATATTCAGGCCCTTCAGCAGGTTGAGTGCTTCGTACAACTGAAAATCGGACTCCGCAAGCGCTTCGCTTTCGTCTCCCTTGCCGTCCTTGTCGCTGGTGTCGCCGTTGGGATTGCTCAGACTACCGTCGAGATCCGCCTCGGAGTAGGTGGCGCGCGCCTTTTCGTCGGTTGCGGACAGCTTTACAGTGCTCAACTTGATATCCGGCTCTATGCCTGTCGCCTGGATCGAACGGCCGTGCGGTGTATAGTAACGCGCGGTTGTCAGCTTGACCGCGGAACCATTGCGCAGTTCCTGGATGGTCTGTACCGATCCCTTGCCGAAAGACTTGGTGCCGAGGATGATGCCGCGCTTGTGGTCCTGCAGGGCGCCGGCAACGATTTCCGACGCCGACGCCGAACCGCCATTGATGAGGACCACCAGCGGCGCGCCATTCAGACTATCGCCGGGCGTCGCCAGGTAACGGTGGCTGGAATCGTCGATGCGCCCCTCGGTGTAAACGATCATGCCATCGTTGATAAAGGCGTCGGAGACACCCACGGCGCCATTCAGTACGCCGCCGGGATTGTTGCGCAGATCAAGAATCATGCCCTTGAGGCGGCTCTCCTTCTGCAGGTCTGAAATCGCTTTCAACAGATCGGTGGTGGTGCGGGACTGGAAATTGGTGATTCGAACATAGCCGTAACCGGGCTCGAGCACGCGATTCTTGACGCTCTTGACGCGAATGATTTCGCGCGTGATGTTGATCACCAGCGGTTTGGGTTCGCCTTCGCGCACAATGGTCAAATCGATGGAGGTGTTGGGCTTGCCGCGCATGATCTTGACCGCTTCGTTCAGTGTCATGCCTTTGACTGATTCTTCATCGAGCTTGATGATCAGGTCGCTGGCCTTGACTCCGGCGCGAGCCGCCGGTGTATCGTCGATCGGTGATATGACCTTGACGAAACCGTTTTCCATGCCTACTTCGATACCGAGCCCGCCGAACTGGCCCGTGGTGCCGATTTTCAGATCACTGAACTCGCTGGTGTTGAGAAATGTGGAGTGAGGATCGAGCCCGCTGAGCATGCCGCGAATCGCGTCTTCGATTAATTTCTTTTCATCGACCGATTCGACATAGTCGGATTTTACCTTGGAGAATACCTCGGTAAACGCCTGCAGATCCTCGAATGGAATTTGCTCGTCTTCCTTCAGGGCCTGAACGCTAAGAGCGACTGCCACGAGGAGACCAAACAATGTCCCACCGAGAAATCCGGTGGATATGCGCAGATTTTTTAGCATTCGTTTCTCCAGAAAAACTTGCTGGTGGCGGTCGTGACTACGTATTGTAGACCAGTTAGTGGCCGATAAGTTGTAAACAGTTCAAAAGATGGGGATGAGAGCGGCGGATTCTACGGCAAACGGGAACTATTTGTAGTCTAATCCGCATACCTCAACGATTTCCAGCTGAAGAAACGGGGTGATATGCCGGTTAAATGGATTCAACCGATGCTATCTCGACGCAAACGAATTGCTCGATTTGCACCAGCCGGTCGGATTCTGCGGTTTGCCTTTTTTGCGAATTTCGAAATAGAGTCCGGGGGTTTTCTGGCCGCCACTGCTGCCGATACTGCTGATGACTTCGCCCGCCTCGACCCATTCCCCTGCCCCCTTGAACAGGGATTCGTTATGACCGTAAAGCGACAGGTAGGAATTGCCATGATCGATGATGATCAGGTTGCCGAGCCCGCGCAACCAGTCCGCAAAGGCGACTCGACCGTGGGATACGGCCATCACCTGGCTGCCGCTCCTTGCCTCGATGATGACCCCTTGCCAGCGCAGGTTCGCTAACGGTTTGTTGCGACCGAACAGTCTCCTGACCTTGCCCTCGACCGGCCAGGCGAGCTTGCCCTTGAGCCTGGCGAAGGCCTGCCGGGAGACCTCTACGTCGGGCGATTCGTCGAAAATTTCCTGAATCGACTCGATCAGGTTCTGCAACTGCGTGGCTTCATCCTCCAGTCGCGACAGGCTGCCGCCCTGTGATTTCAACTGCTTGTCGAGTGAGGTGATGATCGTCCTGCGCTTGCCGAGGTCTTTCTTTAACTGTTCTCCTTGCGCCGCCAGCGCCTGCTGGTTCTTTTGCAGATCGAGTTGCGTCTGTCGAATCAGGCTCTCGGTTTCGATAATCTTGTCAATGCTGGTCTTTACCGAATTGATGAGCGCTACGCGCGCATTGGAAAAATACTGGTAGTAAACAAGGTTGCGCTGCAGGGTCTGGGGTTTCTGCTGAGAGAACAACAGCTTGACCTTTTCCTGGCGGCCCAGTGTAAACGCCGAGTAAACCTGCTCCGCGAGGTATTCGTTTTCGCGGCCAAGCCGGCGTTGATGTTCGAGGCGGGTCGCGCGCAGCGCCGCGAGTTCAGCTTTTTTTGTCTTGATCTGATCGTCGATCTGCCGGATCTTCAGGTGTACCTTGCCGACGCTTTGCTCGATCGTTTTCAATTGCTTGATGTAACGTGATTTACTGTCTTCCTTGACGTCGATTGCCTGTTTCAGTTCTTCGATCTTGTGCAGCAGCGTTTTCAGCTGCGTCTCCTTGGCCGATTTGTCGTCGGCACCCGATAACGGCGCCACGGACAGGCACGCAAGCAATGTGAATATGGCCAGACTAGCCCGCATGACTCACCGATTTCCTCGGCAATTGCCCGAAGCGTCGGACCGCCGAAACGTCGGACCGCTGCATTGCTCTACCTCCTGCATCCATGCAGTCGTACTGCGGACGCTTCTTTGGGGAGGTTCTCGCGGAGGCGCAGAGACGCAGGGAACGCAAAGGGTATTTTGCAGACTTTCGTGATCCTACTGTGTTTTCTAGGTTTAATGAGTAGCCCTGCGTCGTGGACCAGCTGGTGAGATATGCGGGCCAGGCAGCGGCGTAGTGGACATTGGTCCGGGGATTATTCATAATCATTGGCTAATATTATCGTTTGGTAATACTGTTAGGCAAATGAAAACTGATATGATAACTGCTGTCGATGCCGATCAACTGCTGACGCGTGCCGCCGACATCGAGGTCGCATCGCGATCGCTGAAGGCGATGTCGCACCCGTTGCGCCTGAAAATCCTGTGTACCCTGGGAAATCGCGAAGTCTGCGTGCAGGGTATTATCGAAAACGTCGGTACTTCACAAAGTAATATCTCGCAACATCTCGCCATTTTACGCGATAAAGGTATACTGTCGTCGCGCAAGGATGCGAACAAGGTTTTTTATCGCGTCGGCGACGAACGCACCCTGCGATTGATTGGAATGATGCAGGAAGTGTTCTGTTCCGTCGACTGAGTATTTTCTACTAATTATTTTCTTTGGCGACTCTTAAAATCCCCGGTTTATGTTGACACAAATTTCTGAATTTGCGGCAAACCACCCTTTTCTGGTGCTTGCTTTTGCAGTTTTGCTGGCGCTGGTTTTCTTCAATGAAATGAAAGTTGCGACGCAGCGGTTTGCCAGTTTGACCCCGGCTGCCGCGGTACAGTTGATGAACCATGAAGACGTCATCGTGCTGGACGTGCGTGAACCTTCCGAAACCGCCGTTGGCAAGATCAGCGGGGCGGTGCAGATACCCGTCGGTGCCGTGGCAAAACGCATCGGCGAACTCGAGAAACACAAAGACAAGACCCTGCTGGTTTATTGCAAGACCGGCGCGCGTACCAGTGCTGCCTGTAAGGACCTTAGTAAAAACGGATTCGAAAAGGTCTACAGCCTAAACGGTGGTCTCGCGGCCTGGCAGGAAGCTCATTTACCCATTAGCAAGAAATAACAGTCATGACAGAAGCAACCGCACCAGAGAAACAGTTTGCTATCCAGAAACTGTACGTCAAAGACGTTTCCTTCGAATCCCCGGGAACCCCGCATACCTTCAGTTTCAAGCAATGGAATCCCAAGATCGATTTGAATCTCACCAATACCCATACGCAGGTGGATGGCGATATCTACGAGGCCGTATTGAGCATCACGGTGACCGTTACCCATGACGACAAAACGGCCTTTCTGGTCGAGATTCAACAGGCGGGGTTGTTCGCAATCGCCGGATTTGAAGAAGAGGAGAAGAAGTATCTGATCGGTAGCCAGTGCATGGGAATACTCTTTCCCTATGCTCGCGAAGTGATATCGAACCTGTCGGCAGGCGGTGGCTTCCCACCGCTGATCCTTGTGCCGGTTAATTTTGACGCCCTGTATCAGCAGCACCTGCAGCAAAACCAGGCGCAACAGAATGAGCCCGAAGCGAAGCACTAGCCTGCATTTCTCACCACGATCCGTAGCGAGGGCGTCGAGAAGCCGCTGTGGGGGGGCGCACGGACCAGAGGCCGGCGCCGGCGTAATTCACACTACGTTAAGCCGGCCGGCGGGAGTACGCCCCGCCACAGCGAGCTTATCGGCGCCCGCAGTAGGAGGGTGGTGAGAAATGCAGGCTCGCCCGCATATCTCACCGTTTTACGTCGCGAGGGTGCCACGGTGCGCTCTGCTGGCTAACGGTCATGGCTGAACCCGTTGCAGTGATGGGTGCGGGGTCCTGGGGGACGGCCCTGGCAATACAGCTGGCTCGCAACGACTCGCCGGTCCGGCTTTGGGGTCACGATCCCGCGCTGATCGAGCAGCTCGCGCAATCGCGTGAAAATAGCAAATACCTGCCGGGATTCAAACTGGCGCCCAATATCCTTCCCCTGGCATCGCTGGCAGCGGCGGTTGCGGATTGCAAATTCTTGCTGGTCGCCATTCCGAGCAAGGGCTTTCGCGACCTGTTGCAGAATCTCAAACCCTTGCTCGACGATGACGTGTCGCTATTCTGGGCCAGTAAGGGTTTTGAAATCGATACCGGCCTGTTGTTGCACGAAGTGGTCGATCAGGAATTACCCCGGCATCGCTATGGCGTCATCTCCGGCCCCACCTTTGCCACCGAGGTCGCGCGCGGATTGCCGGCCGCCATCGCCTGTGCCGGTAATCATGCGCCGACCACGGCGGCCTTTGCCGAGCGCCTGCGCGGGAACCACTTCCGCGCATACACGACCGAAGATATCGTCGGCGTGGAGCTTGGTGGCGCGCTCAAGAACGTGCTCGCAATCGCGGTCGGAGTTGCCGACGGGCTTGGTTTTGGCGCGAACACGCGAGCGGCCCTGATGACCCGGGGGCTCTCGGAAATCATGCGTCTCGGCACCCGTCTCGGCGCTCACCAGGAAACCATGATGGGCCTGGCCGGGCTCGGCGATATCATTCTGACCTGTACCGATAACCAAAGTCGTAACCGTCGTTTCGGACTCGCCATCGGTCAGGGCAAGTCGGTGGTGCAGGCCGAGGTCGAAGTCGAGCAGACCGTGGAAGGTCTGCGCGCCGCAAAGGCGATCCACGGTAAGGCAATACAGCTCGGACTGGACTTGCCGATAATCGAGGAAGTGTATCGCGTACTCTACGATGGCAAGGATCCGCGTGACGCGGTGCGCGACCTGGAAAAGCGTCCACAGGGCCGCGAGTAAACCCCTGGCCTGCATATCCGCAGGACTGCTCATAAAGGTTCTCGCAGAGGCGCAGAGGCGCAGAGCGCGCAGAGGGGAATTTGCAGAGCGGGTGCCTGGGCAGCTCTACTTCAAACCTCCCTGGGAAACCCCCGAAAGGTGAGCTAGCTTCCTCGGAATCCCAGTTGCCGCCAGGCTTCATAAACCGCGATAGCCACCGTATTTGACAGGTTGAGGCTGCGCGATTGCGCCGCCATTGGAATGCGCAACTTGTTGTCACCGGGGAGTGAGTCGAGAACCTGTGCGGGCAAGCCGCGGCTTTCCGGCCCGAACAGCAAGGCGTCGCCGGGGCCGAAGTCGGTGTCGCTGTAGCACCGCTCTCCTTTGGTTGTAAATGCATATAAGTTGTTGAATTTACAGGCTTTCAGGAATTCAGTGTAGCTCGCGTAGCGGCGCGTGTCGGCCCATTCGCGATAGTCGAGACCAGCGCGTCTCAGTTGCTTGTCATCGAGCTCAAATCCCAACGGTTCAATCAAATGCAGCTGAAATCCGGTATTTGCCGCGAGACGCATGATATTACCGGTGTTCGGAGGAATCTCCGGTTCGAAAAGCACGATGTTCATCATAATGCCATTTATTTTGCCTTATAACTTGAAAAACCGAAACTATGGGTTAATATTTTTAATAACGACAATAAGTTATGGCAATTACCTTAAGGAAACTCTTAGGATAATGGATGGTCAGAACGGAGTTTTTCAGGCAGCTGCGCCAGGGCGCGAATCATCGGCTGCTGTTCCGGCGTGCAGGGTCGCAAGCCCTGCAACGGTAATTACATAAGTTAGCCCGGAAATTTCATAAATCTGCGCGAAGATCGCGCAGTATATTGATTTCACAAGGAAATATCCGAAGGAACCTCGTATCAGTGATTACGAGTGACTGAGGATATATTTCTTGTGGAATCAATAGACAAGCGAGATTGCACACGATTTATGAATTTTCCGGGTTAGACGAAATCCGGAGTGAATGGTGGGCCTGTTCTCGACAGCGAGCAAAGAGTCCCAGATTGGAGTCGACTTCCTGAGCGACGGGGTTGCGGTTGCCCAGGTACTTACCGGAAGTAAAAACCCGGGTAGCATGGTACGCGCCGAATTCATCGAGGCCAACGGGCAGGAGGCCCAGGTGGAAGCGCTCAGGAAATGGGTGCGCGGTCACGGCCTGCAGAAGACGCCCTGTGTCTGCCTGGTCGCGCATGACGACTGCGACGTATACCAGGTGGAAAAGCCCGAGGTCGAGGAATCCGAAATGATGCAGGCGGTGACCTGGAAAATAAAGGACCTGATTAGTTATGACGTCGGCAATGCCGTGGTCGACAGCTACCCGATGCCGCTTTCCAGCAAAAACAGCCAGCAGCAGGTCGGGGTAGTGTCCGCGCATGACACGGTGATCGGCAGTTATGTCGACAGTATCAGATCCAGTGCGATGCGATTGCGGACACTCGACATTCATGACCTGGTGCGCTCCAACCTGCAGGTAGTTCGCCAAAGTGCAGACAACAGCCTGGCGCTGATGACCTTCGGTTCGCCACTCTATCCGATCGAACAACACATCAATATCAATAATGGCGTCACCGATTTCCAGTTTGCGCAACAATCGCCGGGGCAGCGGCTGTTCGTCATCGAAGATCCGGTCAGCTATATCTGCAACCCGGCCACGGGACGCCTGCGGCGCCACGACAGCTATGGATTCAACCTCGTCCAGCCGACGGCGCCCGGCGGCAGCAGCGTCACGGTGACGACGCAACTCCTCGGTTGCAGCATGACCTATGCCGCCGGGACGTCATGGCGCGGCGGCATCCTGAGCATTGAAATTACCATCGGCGACGGCAGCGGCGAAAACGTCAACCTGTTACACCAGGTGCACGTGGAGAACGTGCCATGATACCAGTACGCACACAAACCGGATTCACGCTGATCACCGCCATCTTTTTACTGGTCGTTGTCGCCGCAATGGTGGTTTACATGACCAATATCCGCGTTGTGCAACAAACCACGGCGCTTTACGGGGTTCAGGGCGCGCGCGCGATCATGGTGGCGCGCAGCGGTATCGAATGGGGCATGTCCCGGTCGATCGTCAGTGGCAGCTGCGTTGCTTCCAGCACTTTTACCGACCCGGCGTTTGCCGGCTTCAACGTCGAAGTCCGCTGCACTCAGACCACGCACACCGAGGGCGTCATACCGATCGCGGTCTACGGGCTTACCGCGATTGCCAGCAGCGGCGTTTATGGCTCGCTCGATTATGTCCAGCGGCGTCTTCAGGCAACGGTTTCCGTCGACCCTCCCTGAGCTTTTGGCGCAAGCCCGTATATGCAATATTTCTTTATATATCAATCAGTTTCACTCAAAAATTAAAGTATTGTTTGAGTTGTTGAATTTTAGACACTATACTCCGTGGACGAAATGCCGGGTTACCCTGAATGCCATTGAGCAGTGAAAAGAAACCGACGCTGTTGCTGGTCGACGACGATGCCATTATCGCCGATAGTCTCGAGTATGTACTCAGCGAAGAATACAATGTCGAACGTGCCTGTGATCGCCCCTCGAGTTTCGCTCTGATCGACAACATGGCCGATTCCCCGACCCTGGCGCTGGTCGACCTGGGGTTACCGCCCAATACTCACCGTCCCGATGAAGGTCTCGCGGTGATTCGCAAAATTTCACAGAGGCATCCATCGACCCGGGTACTGGTCTTATCCGGTCAGGATAACAAGAAGCACGTGTTTCAGGCCAAGGAGGACGGCGCTGTCGATTTCATTTCCAAGCCCTGCGATATCGCCGAAATCAAGGTACGCCTGAAGAAGCAGGTTATCGCCGGCGGCGGCGATAGCGGCCATGATGATATCGAAGGTATTGTTGGTTCCAGCGAAGAAATCGAATTGCTGCGCATGCAGATCCGCCAGATTGCCGATTCCCCTTACCCGGTGTTGATCGAAGGTGAATCGGGCAGCGGCAAGGAAGTCACCGCGCGCAGCCTGCACCGCTGCAGCTCGCGCAAACAGGAGCCTTTTCTGACCCTGAACTGCGCGGCCTTTAATGGCGAACTACTCGAGTCGCAACTGTTTGGTCACGTCAAGGGTGCATTTACCGGCGCATCCGATACCAAGAAAGGTTTTTTCGAAGAAGCCGGTTCGGGCACGCTGATGCTCGACGAGGTTGCGGATCTGCCGCTGGATTTACAGGCCAAGTTGTTGCGGGTGCTCGAAGACGGGGAGTATTACCGGCTCGGTGAAACCCAGTCGCGCCATTCCAGCGCGCGCGTTCTCGCCGCCACCAACAAGGATATCGGCGCCGCGATTAGACAGGGGCAGTTCCGTGAAGACCTCTATCATCGTCTCAGCGTTTTGACCGTACGCGTGCCGTCGCTCAACGAGCGCGATGGCGACAAGTACGAATTGCTCACCTACTTCATGCAGCAGGTGGCCGATCAGGTGGCTACCTTCCAGCTCGATGAGGAAGCACTAACACTTTGGAATAATTACGCTTTCCCGGGAAATGTGCGAGAATTGCGCAACATAATAATACGACTTTCGGCGAAATATCCGGGGCAGACCATCAAGCCCGAGGTGCTGAAGAGAGAAATGTCAGGACTACGACGACACGACAGTAAGCCAGCCGGCGCGAACTGGCTCAAGGACGCGATGCACGACTCCGCCTTCGATCTCGACCGATTGCTCAGAACGGTTGAAAAGGAAGCGATCGAGCTGGCGATGCGCGAGCACCACGGCAATGTCAGCAAGGCCGCCGAAATGCTGGGCATAAACCGCACCACTCTGTACGGTCGCATGGACAGGCTCGAGGACACGGAGTAAGTCATGTACGAAGAATATTTCGGCCTCGAGCGACCCCCGTTCAAGATAACCCCGGACACCAGCCTGTTCTACGACGGCGGCAAGCGCGGCGATATTCTGGCGGCGCTGGTGTACGCGATCCATCGCGGCGAGGGCATCGTCAAGGTCGTCGGTGAAGTCGGCAGCGGCAAAACCATGCTGTGCAGGATGTTGCAGCTGAAACTGCCCGATACGGTTGAAATTGTTTACATTGCCAATCCCAGCGTCTCGGCGGACGACATACTATTCGTCATCGCACACGAACTGTCCTTGCCGGTCGTCAAGGAGGCTTCCAAGCACGAAGTGATGCACATGCTGCAGGATTACCTGCTGCAGCGGCACATGGAAAACAAGCAGGTGGTGCTGTTCGTCGAGGAAGCCCAGGGCATGCCGCTCGATACGCTCGAGGAAATCCGCCTGTTATCCAATCTTGAAACCGATGAAAACAAGCTCTTGCAGATCATTCTGTTCGGCCAGCCCGAACTCGATCAAAACCTGGCGCAGCAATCGATTCGCCAGTTGCGTGAACGTATCACGCATAACTTTGAACTCGAGCCGCTGACCCGCGATGAAATTCACAATTACCTCAACTTCCGCATGCGCCAGGTGGGCTATACCGGGCCGGAATTGATCAACAACCAGGTTGCCAAAAAGGTAGAACAGCATTCCGAGGGCCTGCTGCGTAGAATCAATATCATCGCCGATAAAATTTTACTGTCGGCATTTGCCGAAGGTACGCATAACCTCAGCTCCAAGCACGTGACCGCGGCGGTCAGCGACAGCTCTTTCAACCAGGAAGTGGAGCGTAAAACCAGCCCGGCCTGGTGGCTCGGACTGTTACTACTGGTTGCGCTGATCTTTGCGCTTTACCCGAGCCGGGACCACTGGATGTCCCTCGCGGCGATTGAAATGCCGGCTGAACAGGAAAATACGGTAGAAAATGACCAGGCGATCGCGCCTGCCGCAGCCGCGAATTCAGAACCCGCGGCGGTCGATGCGCCATTGCCTGATGAGCAATCAAAGCTCGAAACCGATGTCGTCGAGGAGCCGCTCGCCGACCAGCCTGAAGTGATCGATGCGACGATAAATACCGGCCCGGAGACAGCCGCCATCGAAGCGCAGCCGCAAGACCGGACCCCGCCTGAGGAAGCGCAAACAGACACCCGGGCAGGGCAGAACGACCTGGCGCTAGCGCAGCTTGAGACCGATGCGCAACCGCTGGAAATCCCTGCCCGGTCCGAACCCCCTCCGGCGCAGGAAAGTGAAGCTGCGAGCTTGCAACAGGCGCAAGACGAGATCGCACCGAGCGAAGCCCCGTCGACCCGCGACAATACCGGTCTCGCATCGAGCGGTGATTACGAACAGTGGCTCATTACAAAGCTTGAAGAAAGTCGCGAATGGCTGGCTAACGCAGGCCGCGCAAAGCTGTCGATTCAGGTCATGATGCGTAATAAGCCCGCCGCACGAGAACTAGTCTATTATTTACTTAATGAATGGCCGTTTGCATTATCGGATACCTATTTGTACGAGGTAGGTATCGGAGACAAGGTTATCTATCGTGTCTTCTATAGCGAGTTTGAAACCATGGGTCAAGCCCTCGCTCAAATCGACGGATTACCCGATAATGTCAAGGCCAATTTGCCGTACGTGCATTCGGTTTACCGCATGCGCAAGGATTTGCTATAGCAGTCTGGATACCAACTGGAATAACACAATGAAAAGAATTGTATTGTTACTCACGCTCGCCGGCCTCACCGCCTGTGCCAGCCTGATGGAGGATAGGGACGATCGTCTGTCCCCCGTAGGTCACCTGGACGCGGGTTTGCCTCCCGTAGTTGAATCCGATATACCACCGGTGGTTCCGCAGACGCCAATCATCGCGGCGCCGGAGCCTGTCGAGCCGTTGCAGACATTCACCGTGGTCGCGACCGATCTGCCGGCCAGCGAACTGCTGTTCGCGTTAGCCCGCGATGCGCGCCTGAATCTCGATATCGATCCGTCGATCACCGGTCATGTCAGCATCAATGCGATCGATCAGACCTTGCCGCAGATCCTGAAGCGCATTTCGCGCCAGGTTTCGCTGCGCTACTATCTTGATGGCCCAAACCTGGTGGTCGAACTGGATAAGCCGTTTATGCGTATCTATCGAATCGATTATCTCAACATGAAGCGCGCCACCAAGTCGAGTATCGGTATCGAAACCGCCCTGGCCGAAGCCGACGAAGGCGCCAGCGGCGATTCACAGGCCTCGGTCGAAAACGAGGCCAGCAATGATTTCTGGGAATCGGTGGAAGCTAACCTGGAAATGCTTGCCACTAGCGATGGCGTCAAGGGCGTTGTCATATCGAATCGTGAGTCCGGAATCATATCGATACGCACCACGGCCGCCGCGCACGAAGACATCCAGCGCTTCATCGACCTGGTGTTAAAAAGCGCGCGCCGGCAGGTGCTGATCGAGGCGACCGTGGTCGAGGTCACGCTGAACGACGATTTTCAGGCCGGCGTCGACTGGGAGCGTATCGCCAGTGGCAACGGTTGGAGCTATGGCCTGGATGTGCTCTCAACAACCGAGCTGGGGTCCCTGGAAACCGGAGGTTCCCTAGTCGAGGCCAGTTACCTGCATTCTAATGCCGACCGGGATATCAATGGCGCGATCAAGGCGCTCGATACCTTTGGCGACGTGTCGGTCATGTCGAGCCCGAAAATCATGGCGCTCAACAATCAGACCTCGATACTCAAGGTCGCCGATAACCGGGTTTACTTCGAGATTGAAGCCACCTCTGATTCCGAGGAAGGCGTCACTACCAGGACCTTCAACACCACCGCCAAGACCGTCCCGGAAGGATTCGTCATGAACGTGACGCCGTTTATCACCGCCGACAAGGAAGTGATTCTCAATATCAGGCCGACCATCACCAAGATTCTGAAATATGTGGAAGATCCCAATCCTGCTCTGGCCGCCGCCGATGTGGTATCAGAAATTCCCGAAATCCAGGTCCGCGAGATGGAGTCCGTGTTGCGCGTGGCAAGCGGCACTACCGCGGTCATCGGCGGTTTGATGCAGGATAGCGCGAGTACAGAGGACAGCGGTATTCCGGGCCTGCATGATGCCAAGGGCTTCGGCCTCCTCTTTGGTACCAAGACCCGCGCCTTCGCTAAAACCGAACTGGTGATTTTCCTGCGCCCGCGCGTGCTCGATAACGCAAGCCTGGATACCAATTTGCGGGATTTCAGGCAGTATTTGAAACCCGAGATATTTAACGCGCCGGACGAGCAATAGAGAAGACGCATGAGTTTACTGCTAGACGCGCTCAAGAAGGCCGCGGAGCAAAAGGCACGGAGAAGTGAACAGGAGGCGCCCGAGCAAAGGTCCTCCGACAAGACTTTGATTCGTGCCGGCGCAGACGACATATCCGGGTTTGGCGAGGGTGTAACTGGCAGTGCTCGTGGCGACGAAACCGAACTCGACCATTCCGAGACCAGATATCGACCCGAGAGCGATCTCTCCCAGCGTATTGCAGGCGATGAAACCGGTCTCGACATTGCGGATGTCACCGAAGCCCGTCTGGAAACCGGCGGCTCGGTGCACGCCGACGCTGATGAAACCGGTCTCGATATCGCGGATATCGCCGATACCCGCTCTGCTGAACTCGACGGGCAGCTGCAAACCGGTGACGATTCCACCGATTTCCGTGAAGGATCCGATGTCGACGCCAGTGCGCTAACGGCCGGGGACGAAACCGATATCAGCCAACCGGCGGCCACGGCCGATGAAATTGAATCCGCCCTGCCGCATCGGGGCAGCGAGCCTGACGAAACTTCCGTGGACGAACAGGAATCGGATGTCGAAGTCGTGCCGCAAGCCGACGCAGACGAATACCAGGATTTGTCGCTGTTGCTGGTCGAACAGACGGATTTGAATGCAAACACTTCGTTGACCGATCCCAATATACCCCCCGATATCACGCGGTTAACGGCGGGCGCTGATGACACCCTCGATGGCCTTGGGCTGGTCGAGAAGCGCGATCACGACGTTTCCGGGGAGCAAACCGACACCGAGTCGGCCGCCATAACCAACCCGACCGCGGCTATCGGCAAAATCGACGACACTCGCCCGGCGTCGGGTGCAATCACGCAGAGCACGCTGACGCGGGCGGAGGCCACTTCGACTCGCACCTATGCCCCGGATAACTACGATCGTACGCTGATGAAGTCCCACAGCGACGAGGCGTCGAAAATCTTTGCCGGCATGAAGTCCGATGCCGACGTCGTAATGACGCCCGGCTATGCGAAAAAAGTATTCAGTAGCAAGACGTCGGCACAGCGCGTGCAACACTATAAGGTTTATGGCGGTATGGTGGTCGTAATCCTGTTCGCAATCAGTATTTTCGGGGCTTTCGAGTACCAGGATGAGTCCTCCGAAATCGATACCAGTTTGCGCCCGCTCAAGCGCGATCCCATGCCGGGCATCATAAAAATCGCGAAACCAGAAGAGACCGATCTATTTCCCTCGACTGATACCGCGACGAGTGCGCGCACCATAGAAATCATTGAGGCCGCCAACGAGGATGCAACGGCAGCTGAAACTGCCGCTGCTGAGGAGCAGCCAGCGGCTGTGGCCGAGGTGGAGACAGCAGGCGCCGAAGTTGAAGCGGAAGACGCGAGCGCGCCGACCACGCAGGCAGAGGTCGAACCGGTTGAACCGCGACAAACCCGGGCTGCCGAGGCGGAACCCATCGAGCTTGCAACTGGCGCTCAATCCGCGGCGCCCGAGGCTGAAGCAATTGACACCGCGGAAAATCTGGACATCGAATCAAGCAGCCAGGTTAGCGAAACTGATACCTGGTTACAGGAGGCCTATAGCGCCTACCAGTCCGGAGATTACCGCCAGGCGATGGAACGATATAACCAGGTGCTCGAAGTCGATCCCAACAATCGCAATGCATTGCTTGCGCGCGCTGCCATCAATATCCATGAAGGCAATACCGAGGCCGCGATCCAGGACTACCGCGGGCTGCTGCTGGCAAATCCCAAGGATTCCCTGGCAATGTCTTCACTGCTGACCGTTGCCAGCTACTCTCCCGAGGATACCGAGACACAGCTCAAGCTGTTGATGCGTGACGAACCGGATTCGCCCTATCTGAACTTTGCGCTGGCAAATGCCTATGGCGCCCAGAACCGGTGGCAGGAAGCGCAGGGATATTATTTCGAAGCCTTGCAAAACAACCCGGATGATCCGAATTATGCCTACAACCTGGCGGTTAGCCTGGAGCACATTTCCCAGCCGGGAAGTGCTATAACATACTACCGGCGCGCCCTTGAAAATTTCGAAAATGGACTCGCAACTTTCAATCGCGATGTCGTTGATCAGCGCCTGCAGTTGTTAGGAAAATTATGAACGTGGAAAAGAAACCCAGACGCCTGGGCGAAATCCTGATCGATGAAGGTGTCATCACCGAAGATCAGTTGAACATCGCCCTGACTGAACAGAAAAAGGTTCATGAACCGCTGGGTAGACTGTTGGTCAACCTCGGCTTTGCCACCGAGGCGATCATGCGTTCGGCGCTCGGCGAAGCGCTGGAGCAGGAAAGCGTCGATTTGTCACGCGTGGTGCCTGACCCGGACGCGATCAAGATGATCAATTCGGATACCGCGCGCAAACACAAGATCATTCCGTTGAATTACGACCCGTTTCGCAGCTCGCTGACGATCGCGATGTCGGACACTTTCAACCTGTTTACCCTGGACAGGGTTAGAGTCCAGATTGGGCAGCACATCGAATTACAGCCGGTGCTTGCTGGCGAAACCGAGATATCGAATGCCATCGATCAGTTCTACGGATACGAACTGTCGATCGACGGCATCCTGCGGGAAATCGAAACCGGCGAGGCCGATTACACCAATTACCAGGGCGATATCGAAGAGTACAGTCAGCCGCTGGTGCGCCTGGTTGACGTCATGCTTTCCGATGCGGTCAAGCGCGGCGCCTCGGATCTGCACTTCGAACCCGAGGAAAGCTTCCTGCGGATTCGCTACCGAATCGACGGTGTATTGCGCCAGATTCGCAGCCTGCACAAGACTTACTGGGCGGCGATCGCGGTGCGCCTCAAGGTCATGGCGGATATGAACATTGCCGAGACCCGCGCACCGCAGGACGGTCGTATTTCGCGAACTATCATCGGTCGCCAGATCGATTTTCGCGTGGCCTCGCAACCGACCATCCACGGCGAAAATATCGTCCTCAGGGTGCTCGACCGGGAGAAAGGCGTCATCCCGCTGGAAAAACTGGAATTGCCGGCGGAATCGCTGCGCACATTGAAAATCATGATGGCGCGGCCCGAAGGTATTATTCTCGTCACCGGCCCCACCGGTAGCGGTAAAACAACGACGCTGTACTCGCTGTTGAATTACCTGAGCAGTGAGCAGATCAACGTCATGACCCTGGAAGATCCGGTCGAGTATCCGTTTCCGTTGATACGCCAGACTTCGGTCAACGAGGCCGCCGGCATGGATTTCGCGAGCGGTATCAAATCGCTGATGCGCCAGGATCCGGATGTCATCCTGGTGGGCGAGGTGCGTGATGAGGAAACCGCGGAAATGGCGTTTCGCGCCGCTATGACCGGCCACCAGGTGTACTCGACGCTGCATACCAACTCCGCCATCGGAGCCCTGCCACGACTGCGCGATATCGGCATCATTCCGGAGATTATGGCGGGTAATATCATCGGCGTGGTTGCCCAGCGCCTGATCCGCAAGCTGTGCAAGTTCTGCAAGGCAGCCTACGAGCCGAGCGAAACCGACCTGCGCATGCTGCGCAATGACAAGGGCATAGTGCCGCAAAAGATTTACAAGGGCAAGGGTTGCACCAGTTGTGACAACACCGGTTACAAGGGTCGCATGGCCTTGCTCGAAATATTGAAAATGAATTCTGATCTCGACGATTTACTCGCCCACGGCGCCACTACCAAGGAGATCAAGGAAGCCGCTAACCAGCAGGGCTTCTTTACGCTGGCCGACGATGGTATTCGCCATATCATCGAAGGTGTTACCTCGCTCAAGGAAGTGGCGCGGGTCGCCGATCTTACCGAGCGGATGAAATAACGATGCCGCTCTATAAATACAAGGCCATCGACGCCAGCGGCAAGTTTATATCGGGAAGTCTCGACGCGGGTAATATCAATGATCTCGAGTTACGCCTCGAGAAGATGGAGATGGATCTTGTTACCTTCAAGCAAAAGGAACACGGCGCCGACCTGTTCGGCCGCAACAAGATTGGTCGCCGCGACCTGATAAACTTTTCCTTTTATCTTGAGCAATTGACGCGTGCCGGCGTGCCGCTGCTGGAAGGCCTCTCCGACCTGCGTGACGGCGAGGAAAATCCGACTTTTCGCGATATCGTGACCGGGGTTATCGAAGCCATCGAAGGCGGCAATTCTTTTTCGCAGGCGCTCGAGCTATACCCGAAGATCTTCGACAACGTGTTTGTCAGTCTGATCCGTGTCGGTGAACGCAGCGGGCGCATGAGCGAGGTGCTGGTCGATATCACCGAGACCCTGAAGTGGCAGGACGAGTTACTCTCCAAAGCGAAGAAAGTCATGACCTACCCGGCCGTCATCGGCACGCTGGTAATGTCGGTCATCATATTTATGATGATTTTCATAGTGCCCGATATCATGGATGCGATCGTCTCCCTGGGAGGTGAGATCCCGTTGGAGACGAAGCTGCTGATTGCCGTCTCCGACTTTCTGATCGGCTACTGGTACGTCGTCATCGCGGCGCCTTTCGCCACCTTTTTCGTGCTCAGTTATTTTTACCGTACGAGCAGCAAGGCGCGTTTTCGACTGGACGGCATAATGTTGAAAATATGGATACTCGGCCCGGTCAACGAAAAGATCAAGATTTCGCGTTTCACGCGCTACTTCGCGCTGATGTTTGCATCCGGGATCACGGTGCTGGACGCGATCAACCTGAGCAAGAGTGTGGTCAGTAACGTCGTGCTCGAAGACGGCATCGATCGCGCCTGGCAGCAGATATCCGAAGGCAGCAGTATCAGCGAGGCATTCAAGAATATCGGAATTTTCCCACCGCTGGTCGTGCGCATGCTGCGTGTCGGCGAATCCAGTGGTCAAATGGACAGGTCGCTGAACAATGTGAGTTACTTTTTCGATCGTGATATCAACGACAGCATCGAGAAGATGGAGCCAGTCCTGCAAACCTCGATGATGGCAACCATCGGCTTGATCGTCATGTGGCTGGCGCTTTCGGTGCTGGGTCCGATTTACGACACCATCGCCACGATCGATTTTTAGCGGTATAGAGTATGAGAAGAGTTCTATATTTCACCGGTTACAGAATGGTCGCACAGGAATGGTCCGGCCACCACCTCGAGAGCAGCGTCTACTTCGAACCCGACGAGGAGGGGCTGGATTTGTTCAACGCCTACCTGCGCTCGTTCAGAAATGAACCGGTGCGCCTGCTGGTGGATTTGATTGAAGAGGAATTCCGCCAGGTACGGATACCTTTGCTGCGTGGTTCCGACCGACAGGCCATTCTCAGTCGCAGCTTTGCCAAGTACTTTCGTACCTCGGAGTACCGCTTTGCAATTTCGCAATCGGTCGAAAAGAAATTCCGCAAGGAAGAAAAGTTGTTGTTGATCGGTTTGACCAACCAGTATCTGCTCGAGCCCTGGCTGAAAATTATCGAACAGACGCGCACGCCGCTGTCGGGCATCATCAGTTTGCCGTTGCTGTCCGAGGATTACGCCCCGAAACTGGGTTCGAACCACCGTGCCGTCATCATGGTAAGCCAGCAGGTGCCCAGCAACCTGCGCCAATCGGTGTTCGTCGAAGGCAAGCTGGTGCTCAGCCGCCTGGTGCCGATCGCGAGTTTTTACCAGGGGGACTACTCGGCGGACGTGTTGCGCGATATCGAATCGACGCAGCGTTACCTGATCAGTCAGCGCATCGTCGAGCGTGCCGAAGTGATAGCCATCCACATCATCGCCAACAAGCGGCATTTCGACAAGTTGACGCAACGCGGTGAAAAGGGAAGTTCCTTCGATTTCAAGATACATGAAATCAACGAGTTGCTGGGGCGCGAGAAGATCGATGTACCCGACGAGCAGGACTTCAGCTCCGGCCTGTACTGCTACATGGCGAGCAAAAAAATAAACCTCAACCACTATGCCAAGCCCTCCGAACGACGCTATTTTCAGCATCACCGCGCCGGCATCGCGTTGCGCGCCGCCAGCATCGCATTGATTGCGATCGGTCTGGGCATGGCCCTGACCAGTGCGGTCAAGGGTTGGCTTTACCAGCAGACCATCGTCGAAACCTCGCTCATCGAACAGAAGTACAAGGCCAAGTTCAATCAGCTCAGCGAAAACCGCATCGAGTCGACGACTTCGACGACGAGCATGCAGCATATCGTGCAAACCGTCGATGACATCAAGGGTCAATACCTGCGCGATCCGGAAGATTTGATGATTCTGATCAGTAACGATATCGGTATATTTCCCGACATTAGAGTCAGGAAGATCGACTGGTTCGTATCCAATTATTCGGATTCCGTCGGTGCCGACGAAGTCGCCTGGGGCAAGACTAAAAAACTCAGTCGCAAAACTGATATGAACAAGCCCAAACCAAAAAAAGGATATTTTGAAGTGGCCCAGATCGAGGGCGAATTTCTCAACTTCGACGGCAATTTCCGCTACGCCCTGAGTGCGGTCGATGACCTCGAAAAGGCAATGGTCGAATCGGGCAAGTACTATTCGGTCGAAATCACCAAGCGGCCGCTCGATATCGAATCCGATAACCTGTTGAGCGGCAGTGTCGGGGCCGGCAGCGAGGGGCGCCGGTTAATCGCGGAACTCGGTTTTCGCGTTGTCAGGGAGGTGTCGGAAAGTGAGTAAGATTGACTGGTTCTACCTGCGACGGCCGATCATCATGATAGTGGTGGCGATCGTGGTTGCGGTTGCCTTTGCGCTGGCCGGATACCACTATGAAAAATTGCAGCGAGACGAGTACCAGGCGGCGCTTAGCACCCTGCGCTCGACGCACCAGCTCTACAGCAATATCATCAACGACATCGATCTGCTGGATCAGTATCGTGGGCTCTACAGCGAGTACAAGTCATCCGGACTGCTCGGCGAGGAACGCCGCCTGAGCTGGATCGAAAGCCTCGAATCGACCAACGATGTGCTGCGCCTGCCGACATTGACCTATAACCTGAATCCGCAGGAAGACTTCAAGCGGCCCGGTTTCAAGCTCAAGCGCGGCGTCTCCGTGATGAGCTCGCCGATGGACCTGACTATCGGCATGCTGCACGAGGAAGATCTGTTTGCATTGCTGGAAGGCCTGCGCCTGTCGATACGAAACCTGTTTACCGTCGACAGCTGCTCGATCATTCGGGTAAGCTCGGTCGATCGCTCGCTCGACACCAGGAAGGCCAATCTGCGTTCGCAATGCACCATACGCTGGGTGACGATCAATGCCAAGTAATCGCCTGACAACCCGCCTGACAACCCGCCTGATCACCTGCCGTAGCCTGGGCCTGCTGGCGCTATTGCCGGCGATGGCGCTCGCTGCAGGCGACCTGACGACGCTGTTCACGACCCCGCAGGAACGCCAGCTGATCAATGCCAATCGCTACAAGAGTGAGGAAGTCAAGCGGCCGCAGCCGGTGCAGGACGAACCCGAGCCGTCGCCGGTACAGGTGCTGCTGCGGGAAGAGGTCACCGTCGAGTACAGGATTTCCGGCATCAGCCTTTCCGGCGACGGAATGCACACGGTCTGGATCAATGCAAACGCCTACGAAGACGGCGAGCAGCTCGACGACAGTAGCCGCGTCAAGGTGATCGCGGGCAATGACGTCAAGGTCAGGATTACCGCGCCGGACGGCAAGCAATACTTCGGCACCAGTGGAGAAACCCTGGCGGTTACCTACATGGCGCCCATCGATAATTAACCTATAGTTAATCCATGAAGCAAAATTTCAGCACAGCACAGGCCGGCTACGCATTGCTACTGACAGTGCTGGCGTTGATGGGTATCGGTGGGGTCGTGCTTGCCGGTTTTACCCAGGGTGTCAAGGTTGAGTCCGAGCACGAGCGTTACCTGCACAACCAGCGGGTACTGCGCGAGGCCAAGCAGGCGCTGTTGCAGTATGCCTACAACTATCCGGTTACCGCGGGTAATGGGCCTGGACGCCTGCCCTGTCCGGATATCGATGGCAATGGGAATCCGGATCCGGTCCCAGGCTGTGATGGTGTTGCCGGAGTCGTGGGGCGTTTTCCCTGGAAAACATCCGAATTGAATTTTTACGAAGCCAGGGATGCCTCCGGGGAAGAGTTGTGGTACGCGGTTTCCAACAACTTCGGCAACAGCGGGCTGGGGGATATTAATTCAAGCACGCGAGGTACCATCCTGGTCCAGGATCGTAGCGGTGCTCGAATTCACGACAATGCCACAGGTAACGGGGTCGTCGCTGTGATTATTGCGCCGGGCCCACCGATTAGGAGTGCCGGAGTATTGCAGGACAGGGCTGCTGGCCCAAATGTGTCGACCAACTATCTTGATCGTTTCGGCGGTATCGATAATGGCGATTTCAGCAATAACCCCCTCGCTCTCGATGGTTTCGTCACCGGGCCGATCACGGATGTCGTCAGCGGTGATCTCCTGGTCAACGACCAGATGATCGTGGTGACCGCCGCCGAAGTCATCGCCATGGCGGAGAAAGCGACCCTGCAGGCCTACCGCGCCGCGATCAACAATTACCTGAACCAGACCGGCGGCGTTTATCCATGGCTGTATAACTACGCGGATGCTACGACCGCCGCCGAATTAAATCGCTTCTATCCGGCACTGGTGGCTGACGATTTCGACGACCCTACCGTGGGAGTTGGCGAACTGGTTACCTACCTCGGCAACTACGGCAGAATTCCATCGATCTTTGCCGAATTCTTCACGCTCACCGTCAGTCAGCCGATCGCGAGTGACCTCAAGGTCACCCTGACGATTGACTATGACGCGATCACACCTGTGCCAGCCACCATTTCGCACGGAAACCTGCCGCTTTTGAATCCCCCAATGCATGTGCTGGAATTCACCATCCCCGCCGATGAATTGACCGGTCTGCGTTTCACGGAAGATGCCGCGAACCCCAATGGACGTTTAACCGCAACCCTGGCTGCGGCGCGAACCTTTAATCAGGCTCTCTATTTCTGGGATGAGGCCGAGTCGCCGCGCACCGGAGACTGGCGGCTCTGCCCCAATGGTGCCGATGAACTGAGCGATTGTCACCGCGATTCGAGCCAGAACCCCGATCCGGGAGGGGTTAATGACAGTGACGAGGAAATCCTGATCCTCGACATCGAGGTCAGCTTTCCCGCCGGGGAGATCACCTTCGACGCCGATTACAGCACGCTGCCGGTGACCGGGGTGATCGCGGCCGACGGTGACGGACACGCGACCATATCCGGCACGATCCAGGGAAGCGCTCTCGATCTCGTACCGGCGACTTCGCCGTCGATCACGGTCTCCTGGCAGTACGACGCCCACTACCTCGCCGGCGAAGGATTCACGGTTGAAGAAAACGACGACCTCGACCTGGCCGATCTGCTGGGTAATACGACCATGGCGCTGGAAATGCGCTACTACCCCGAGTTACCCGCATGGGCGCTCGATAATGGCTGGCACAACAGTATCATGATGGCCTATGCCGACGATTATCGCCCGGACACGCTGACCAATCCCTGTACTGCAGGTACGGATTGCCTTGAAATGTCTGATATCCCCGGCGGTCCGCACGACAAGGTGTCATTGGTGGTGATCGCGGGTGAACACGGCTGGTCTGACGATAATGATCCCGGGTTACAGGATGATTTGCCCGATGTATTCGACGCCGGCAATGCCGATACTGATCCAGAATTCCTGGCCCATGATGGCAACGACGAGATCCTGGTGATCGACGAGCTATGAGGCTGAAATCCACCCAGTCCGGTTTTACCCTGGTCGAGATCGCGATCGTGCTGCTGATCGTCACCATCCTGCTCGGTTATACCGTGGCGATGTTCCCGCGCCAGCAGCAGCTCAAGCAGTACCGCGCGCTGGACCGGCAGATGGACGAGGTGATCGAAGCGATCATCGGCTTCGCGCAGGTCAACGGCCGCCTGCCCTGCCCGGCGATACCCGATTCCGCCGGTCTTGAGG
>JAAEPH010000122.1 GCA_024232855.1 Gammaproteobacteria bacterium | reverse complement strand
GAAAATAGTCTATAGATAAACAAATCAACAGTGATTCCCGGCGTCGAGGCAATGATCGCTGGATTACATAGTGGATTCTCAGATTTGAATCTGAATACCTTACATAGCCATACAACAGGGTAACAAGTGTGTTGGAAGACCTGATCAGCAGGTACAAACAGTCGTCACGCATTCAATTTCAGAATGCGAGCAGCGAAGCGAAGTACCGCGATTTGCAACAACACAGTGGGCGCGACTCGAGCGTGCCGGCTTTTACCGTATTGTTCCTGCTGTGTCTGGCCTACGCATACCTTGAATTTCGCGCCTTTGGCCGTGATGTCCCAATCCCGATGTATGGTTACCTGTTGGCGGCAGGCGTGGCGCTGATCAATCTGCTGGTGTGCCGTTTCTCGGAGGAAAATCAGTCTCTTCAGATGCGTTTCATCGGCAATGGTCTGCTTGCCATGGGTACCGTGATTGGCGCGGTGTTTCTGCAGAAATACAGTGCCTACCATGTCATCGAGTTCGTGTTGCTGGTGGCCTGGCTCGGGAGCCTTAGACCATTAAGCATGGTTGTCACCCTTGTCATGAATTTGCTACTTGCGATGGCGTTCGTGGGCGTCATGTATGTTACTGATGTTTCCAGCTTCTGGATTGTACTGGTGTCGATTCTGCTGGCTTCGGCGGTTGTTCTCGGTGCTTACATCGGCTACCAGACCGAGCGTTCCCGGCGAATGCTGTTTCTGCAAATCGAAGTCAGCGACAGTATGACGAAGCGCCAGGAGATGTGGGCTTTTACCCTGATCGATCTCGATATGGCGTTGAGCGGAATTCTCGACTTCAAGGAATTGATCACGCTGCTGAAAAAACACCTGCAACCGGTCATCGAGTTCGATTCTTACATCCTCACGTCGCTCGATGGCCAGGGGCCGAAACCGGTTGCAGACGAGGTCGAAGGCGAATTGTTTGAAAATGATGACGCTACCCTGTGGTCTGAAGAATTGCTGGGTAAGCTCTTCCAGACGCGCCAGGCCACGGTGAGTGCCGAACACGAGGCGGTAAACGGATTCCTGGGTAAGAAAAAACAACGCTTTACTTCCTATCGACTCGATATTCCGATTTTCAACGATTCCAAGATGATGGGCATCATTAGTTTGAGGCGTGAAACCGAGCCTTTTGACCAGCTGGATATGATTTCCAGCGTCAGTATTGCCAGGCAGGCAATGTTGATTTTCAAGCGTTCCTCGCACGCCAGGCAGCTTGCCTCCAGTCAGGCCGCAACGGATACGGTGATTCGACCCAGGCAAAGACTCGAGTCGGTGCGAACCTCGGCATCAACCTCGACGCCGGTTTCGGGCACGAACTCTACCAACCCGGTTGCATCGTCTGAATACAATGATATGGAGATGACGGACCATAGCTTATACGAATCCGATCAGACGATGGTGCCGAAAGATGTCGTCACCCAGTTCAAGCGAGAACAGGAAAGCGTGAAGAAAACCATCATCCTGATGAGTCGTGAAAACGCGGAGAAAGTTTCCATCGACCGCTATCGTAGCGCCGCGGTCGATGGCGAGCCGCTGTCGGTTTTGATCATCGAGGTGGATGGTCTGTCCAAATTACGCGAAAAGAATGGTGACCAGGTCGCTTACAAGGTGTTTGCTACAATCGTCAAATATATATTCTCCAAGACCGGCAAGGAAAAAGACATACTCGGCCGTTACGGCCAGAATGGCCTGAGCGTGCTCATGCCCCGGGTCGATATGAACGCCGCTGAAAAGTTCGCCGAAATGATCCGCCAGTTTGTTGAAAAAGCGCGTTACAAAACGGCTTATGGAGAGAAAAGCGTGACACTGAGTATCGGTGTGGCCTCGATCACCGACGATACCGGCGATTACGGTTCGATGATCAAGCGTGCCGACATGGCCCTGTTCGTGGCCAAGAAAAACGGCCGTAACTGCGTTAAAGTCCGGCTCTGACGCGCCAACCTGATCCGCTGCTTCGCCGCCCCTCCATGGTCGATCATCAACACTGGCTGGACCGCTGGAAAGAAAATCGCATCGGTTTTCACGAAGCCAGCGTCAATCGCCATTTACAAACCCGTTTTGCGCAACTCGCGCCGCCGCCTGATAGTTCGGTATTCGTGCCGTTTTGTGGGAAGGCGCAGGATATGTGCTGGATCGCGCAGCAGGGGTACCAGGTAATCGGGATCGAGTTGTCACAAATTGCGATAGAGGCGTTTTTCGAAGAAAACTCGATCGCATTTGAACGCGCCGACAGCGATCGCTTTACCGCTTACAGGTCTGAAAATATCTGCCTGTTGCAGGGTGACTTTTTTGATTTGCGTAAAGATGACCTGGATGGCTGTGAACTGGTTTATGACCGTGCCGCGCTCATTGCGCTGGAGCATGACGATCGACCACGATACTACGATCACATGCTGTCAATTATGACGGCAAGCTGTAACATGCTGTTGATCACCCTCGAATATGATCAGATGGAAATGCGCGGTCCTCCTTTTTCGGTACCGACGGACGAAGTCCTGCAACGCTATAGAGATGCGTTTACGATCCGATTACTGAAGGTCCGCGACATTATCGACCATGGTCCACGCTGGCGAAAAGTCGGATTGACCGCGCTCAACGAATCGGTTTTCAGCCTGGTCAGGTAAGCGGTGAAGCGACAGGGTAACCTGCACAAGATGTACGCCGAGGCCGGCAGTCCGGTCAGCTATAGCCTCGAACTGGGTGGTCAACGGCTGGTCTTGAGTGATTACCTCGGCCAGCGCATCAGGATAGAATACCTGCGGCAAATCGAATGTGTGCACTGTGGTCGTATCACCAGGAAAAGCTTCAGCCAGGGTTATTGCTATCCCTGCTTCACCAGACTCGCGCAATGCGATCGCTGCATTGTGGCTCCTGAAAACTGTCATTTTCACCTCGGCACCTGTCGCGAACCGGAATGGGGGCTTTCGAACTGCATGCGCCCGCACGTCATTTACCTGTCGAACACCTCGGGCGTGAAAGTCGGCATAACCCGGGAGAGCCAGCTGCCAACGCGCTGGATTGACCAGGGCGCCATCCAGGCGATACCCATCCTGCGGGTTACCAGGCGCTACCATGCCGGTCTGATCGAGCAGGCATTCAAGCAACATGTCAGCGATCGCACCAACTGGCGCAATATGCTGAAAAACCAGGTCGATGAAGTCGATCTGTTCCAGGTTTACGAGACGCTGTGGCCACTGGTAAGGCCCGGGCTCGACGCGCAACTGGTCGACGACGCGGAAGAAATTGCGCGGCCAGAGGGCGTGCTCAGCCTGGACTACCCGGCACTGCGCTATCCCGACAGGATTAGCAGCTTTAACCTGGATAAAGCGCCGTTGGTTGAAGGTCGACTCGATGCCATCAAGGGTCAATACCTGATTCTCGATAGCGGCGTCATCAATATCCGTAAATACGGCGGTTACCTCGTCAGCCTGGAGTGCGGTTAATACGCTTACAGCGCCCGGGCAATGGCGCTGACCAGGCCCGGACCACGGTAAATCAGGCCTGTGTATAGTTGCACCAACTTTGCGCCAAGCTCAAAACGCAGTCGCGCTTCCTCGGCCGAATCGATACCCCCGACTGAAATTATCGGAATGTCGTCAACCAGCTCGCGCTGAAAATCGCTCAACACCTGGCGCGACTTGTCGCGCAGGGCGAGCCCGCTCAGGCCACCGCTTTCATCCGCGAACGGCTGGCCCTGCACGCCATCACGTGAAATCGTAGTGTTGGTTACTATCAGGCCGTCGACTGAATACTTGCGCAGTAGCGCGGCGACAGCCGGAATCGCCTCCGCGGCCAGGTCCGGTGACAGCTTCAGTGCCAGGGGTCTGCGAAACTGATGCTGGTCCTCGAGTTTCAGGCGTAACTGGCTGACGGCGGACAGCAGCGCGTCGAGCGCCGCTTCGTTTTGCAGGTCGCGCAAGCCGGGGGTATTGGGTGAGGATATGTTGATGGCGATATAATCGGCCTGGCGATAGACTTTTTCAAAACCCAGGCAGTAGTCCGATAAAGCCTGGTCTACCGGTGTCGCCAGGTTTTTGCCTATATTGATACCGACGACAAAGTCACGTTTGCGCTCACCAACGTTTTGCAGCAGGTGGTCGACGCCGTCGTTGTTGAATCCCATGCGGTTGATCAGGCTTTGCTTTCGCACCAGCCGAAATATACGTGGTTGCGGATTGCCGGGCTGGGCTTTCGGGGTGACGCTGCCCACCTCGATAAAGCCGAAGCCGAGTTTGCCGAGGCCGTCGAGATAGTCTGCATTTTTGTCCAGCCCTGCCGCGAGACCAACCGGGTTAGGGAAATCGAGGCCCATGATCCGGACCGGTTTGTCGATTCGCCGGTTGGGTAGCAGTCGGTGAAACAGCTGCAGCATATCCAGGCTGACGTCGTGCGCCAGTTCCGGGTCGAGCGAAAAAAGGACGGGTTTTACCAGCGAATAAAGCATTGATCAGAGGTTTCTTAACTTGAAGCGATCAGGGCGAGTAGCTCTGGATAGTGTTCGAGGTCCTGCAGCGTATCAATATCGCGCACGGATTCAAGCGATCTGACTCGAAAGTTCAGTCTTTCTGCATTGGCGAGGGTCTGTCGATATACCTTGTCGGTGCTCCAGCGCAGATCTCTAAACAAGCCGGGCTCGATATCGGTACAGCCAATCAGCGCATAGCCGCCATCGATGGCCGGTATCAACACCAGCTCGTGGTCCGCCAGTGAACGGGCCGCGTCTTGCAGGTGCATGGGGGTGAGGTCAAGACAGTCTGTCCCTATTATCAGTGCGCCATCGGAAGCCTTGTTGAGCAATTCCTGTAATGCGTGATACATGCGCTGACCGAGGTCGTCGCCTTTTTGCAGGCTGTGCTCTTCCTGCTGGAACAGTGCATCGTCGCAGGCTTCGCTGAGAAAAAGCTGGTATTCAAGCCCCGATTGCCTGACTACCTCGAGCGTATACTCGAGGCAATAGCGGTAGACACTGGCGGCCTTGGCGGCACCGATATCCGGTATTAAACGCGTTTTGACCGATCCGGGGTAAGGGGGCTTGGCGAAGATGCCGACCGCAATCATGATGTTATCCCCCCTGGGGATAATAAATTCGGTGCAACCTGGCGGGATTGACGCCGAGCCAGTAAGCCATGCGCAGCGACCACATCAGTAGGATGGTTTTGAAAACCCCGTTGTTGTGCCAGCGTCGACTGGAACTGCGGATTGGTGATTCGATGATAATGGGCTTGGTCAAGCGGCGCGCCGATTTGCAGATCGCGATATCCTCCATCAGTGGTATTCCCGGATATGCGCCCAGGGATTCGAAGAAACTGCGTTCGAAAAACAGGCACTGGTCTCCCCCGGCGACCCGCGTGAAGCGGCTGCGTAGATTGATCGCCGATTCGATCGTGCGGAAAACCGGGGCATCATCATTCAGGCGCATTCGGAAAAACCCCCAGCTCGCGGCAAACGGAAATTTCTCGTCCAGGTCTGTCGGCAAAGCGCTGTCGGCATGCAGGAACAGCAACTGTCGGCCGAGTGCGGCGGCGGCGCCCCTGTTCATTTGCAGAGCGCGGCCCGCGTCACTTTGCAGGATTCGACAGCGATAGCCGGCGGCGATTGCAAGGCTGTCGTCGCGACTGCCCCCATCGCAGACGATGACCTCGCAATGGTTTGCCACCCAGGGGAGCGCGAACAGCCTGGCCAGGCTTTGATCGAGGCAGCCCGCTTCGTTCAGAACCGGGATGATGATGCTGAGTTGTGGCTGCTTAGCCTGCATATTGCATCGGTTTCCCGCATGACAGTATCCCGGCATCTGTGATACGGCACACCGGCGAAGACCAGATGCGGCTGAACGCCGGTCTGGATTGATAAAATCGCCGGGAGCGACGAAGATCAAGTTCAGGCCTATCTGGGCAAGTCAGGGCCGGGACAGGGCTCGGGCCGGTAACAAACTGTATTTTTGCCTTTGAAATTATCAATTTCCTCCAATTGCTCAGATAGATATATTCAGGCCCGAGACCGACTGGTGCAATATGCAGGTTAGGCAAGGGCTCCGCCGCAACTGCTGCCCTGGCCCGCGGTACAGCCGTAACAGTGATCGGCAATGCGGATGGGAATGTCAACCATTTTGGTTTTGAGGGCATCGCTGATGTGCAGTTTCCGGAAACTTTGCGGGTCGAGTATATTCATGTTCAGCATCTGGTTGAAATCGCAGTCGTAGACATAGCCCTGCCAGTCGATGCTGATCTGATTGATGCACATCAGGCCGTTCATGTTGGCCGCGCTGAAGGAATCCTTCAGTAGGGTCATATAGCTTTCAAACTCGCCCTTCGAAAGCAGGGTGCTGCCGAAGCGGGCAATCGGCATATTGGTAATGGTGAAGAGTTGATTGAATTCGATATCGAATTTTTCCGCAAGAAAGGTCTTGTAATCCAGTTGCAGCGTATCCTGGGGCGGTGGCAGATAGGGGCCGGTCGGGTTGTAGACCAGAGTTAGGCTGAGATTACTGTTCGCTTTGCCATAGCCGAGTCGATTCAGCATTTGCAGGGCTTGCACGCTTTTCTGGTAAACGCCCTTGCCGCGCTGTCCATCGACGTTGTCCTCCAGGTAGCAGGGTAGCGAGGCTACGATCAGAACCTCGTTTTCGGCAAGAAATTCTGCGGTGTTTTCGAAACCGGGCTCCAGCAGTATGGTCAGGTTGCAGCGATCAATGACATTGATGTCGAGCGCGCGGGCGGCGACAACCAGATTGCGGAACATAGGGTTCATTTCCGGTGCGCCGCCGGTCAGATCCAGTGTACGTACCGACGGTTGTTCGAGAACCTCGAGTATGTGCTGGATGTTTTCGTTATCCATCAGTTCCTTGCGTGTTGGACCGGCATTGACGTGGCAATGCAGGCAGGACTGATTGCAGAGGTAGCCGAGATTTACCTGTAATATCTCCAGGGCATTGCGGGTGATTGCCGGGAAATCGGTCGTTTTTAGTAAGTGCCAGGTGTCGCGCATAGTTGTCCAGCGTTTGTGATTGATCCACAGTAGACCCGCAATATACCATAGAGTTCGAATTCAGAACTTTGTGCCGTGGCAGGCCGCGCATCGCGAAGTGATCGAGGAAATCGGCCTGCAATTGCGGGATATGCGCCTTGTCGGGATCACCAGCAACATTTTTTCATCGCATAATCATTCAATATCACCTTATTCTGAGGCAAAATGCGTGGATTGGGGGTCGCTGATCGCGGCAGAGCGGGAAAAATGTCGCGACTGGGAGTACAGGCAATGGGCGGAAGTAAACAATAATCTTTTCTACCGCTGCGTCTGCTTAAGCAAACGGAATATCGGCCATTTTCACGGCGTAGCCAATAAACCTACGTCGTAATTTATTTTTTAGTGTTTTTATAGGCTTATGCCCGATAAACTAGAATTAAATTTAACTATGCTGCTATAGTTCCTTGAATGCGCGATTCTCAAAAAACAGGTAAATGAAAATCGAATTTGACATAGCAAGCGATCAGATTGATGGTGCACGTGACTATCAGGAAGACGCTTACATGGTCAACCAGCTGGGCGAGTCGGATGGCGGTGATCTTTGTGCGCTGATTATCATGGCCGATGGCATGGGTGGTCATGCCGCGGGTAATGTCGCCAGTAACATGGTAGTTGCGACTTTCAATAAGACCTTCCAGGGAAGCTTTCCAACCAAGAATGTTGCCGATGTTCTCACCGACGCGCTAAACCGCTCGAATGACCAGATCCGGGCGTCCGTCAAGGAAACCCCGGCGTTACGTGGTATGGGCTGTACCATGGTCACCGGTTACCTTGAGGACAACAAGCTTTTCTGGGTCAGTGTCGGCGACAGTCATCTCTACCTGATACGCGATCGTGAACTGATCAAACAGAATGCCGATCACAGCTACGGCTCCTACCTCGACATGATGAAAGAGCAGGGTATGGAGATCGAGGAACAGCCGGGCATGTCACGCAGCATGTTGATGAGCGCGATGACCGGCGAAGAAATCAGCAGCATCGATGTTTCCGAAACACCGGTAAAAGTCAGGCCGGGTGACCGCGTGATTATCGCCAGCGATGGGCTGGACACCCTCGGTGCGGGTGCGATTATCCAGTATTCATCGTGGTCGGCGACGGCCAAGGAGTGCGTTTACGCGCTCTTGAAGGCGGTCGAAGACGCCAACAAAATCAACCAGGACAATACCACCCTTATAGTCGTCGATATCAGGGAGCGCGAAATGCGCGGTGACCAGGCTTCGACGGAGGCTCCACCGGAACCCGCGCCCCGGGTTGCCGACGTAGAAGTCCCCGATGAGCCCAGCGAGCCTCGCTCGTTCAAATGGCTGATAGTGCTGGTCATCATCGGCCTGTTGGGAGGCGGCGGATTTTTTGCATGGAAGCAGGGATTTATCGACGACGCCGTGGAAAAAGGCAGTGACCTGGTAGATTCCACCACGCAGTTGATCGAGGCCGGGTTACAGCCCGAACCCGGACCCGAGCCGGCGCCCGAGCCTGAACCGGCGCCCGAGCCTGAACCGGTCGTCGAACCCGAGCCGGTGGTCGTCGATAAGAGAGACACTTTCCGGGACAAGCTCAAGTCGGGCGGTAAAGGCCCGGTCATGATAACACTGCCCGCGGGAACCTTCCGCATGGGCGGCGCCACGGCGATCGTCGGGCCCGATGAAGTTCCCCGGCACGAAGTTAACATCGGCTCCTTCATGGTTTCCGTTTACGAGGTCACCTTCGATGAATACTATCGTTTTGCCAAGGCAGCCAAGCGCAAAAAACCGAAAAGTGATGGCCTGGATCGCAAGACCTATCCCGTAGTCGATGTCTCCTGGGACGATGCCTTCGCTTATACCCGCTGGCTCAGCAAGCAAACCGGAAAGCGTTACCGCCTGCTGTCCGAGGCAGAATGGGAGTATGCGGCGCGCGGGGGTACCACTACCTCTTTCTGGTGGGGTGCCAAGGCGGGGGTTAGTAACGCGCACTGTTTCGACTGCAAGAGCGATTACAACACCAGCAAAACGGCCAAGGTGGGAACCTATAAAGCAAATCCGTTTGGCCTTTATGACACGGCCGGTAACGTCTTCGAATGGACTCACGATTGTTATCACCGAAATTACAAGGATGCACCCGATGACGGTTCGGTATGGGAAGGTGGGGACTGCAAGGTGCGTGTCGTGCGCGGTGGCGCCTACCGTAGCCCGGCCAGTTCGATGCGCGTCGAGCATCGCGAAAAGTTCAAGAGCAACAAGGGTCAGTACAACGTCGGATTCCGCGTTGCGCGTGATTTGTAGTAACAGGCGCTGCCCCCCGGATTGAATATATCAGGATGGCGCCAGTGATCGAATGGGAACGGATCGAAACCGTACTGCTCGATATGGACGGTACCCTGCTCGACCTGCATTTCGACAATTACTTCTGGCAGGAACACCTGCCCATGCGCTACGCCGAGCTCAAGGGCCTGGAACCGCTCTCCGCAAAACAGTACATCGTTACCCAAACCCGCAGCATTCAGGGAAGCCTGAACTGGTATTCGACCGACTACTGGAGTGAAATACTGCAAATCGACGTGGTCGAATTAAAGCATGAAGTCAGCCACAAGGTTGCGATTCGACCATATTGCATTGATTTCCTCGATGCGCTGCGGGCCGCGAACAAGGATATCGTACTGGTGACCAATGCCCACCACGATAGCCTTTCCCTGAAAATGGAGAGGACGCAACTGGCGCACAAATTCGATCGGCTCATTACCGTACACGAGTTTTCCCTGCCCAAGGAAGACCCACAGTGCTGGCACGAGGTGCATAAACGCCACCCTTTCACGGCGGCCAGGACCCTTTTAATCGACGATAATCTGCATGCGCTCGAGTCCGCGCGCGAGTATGGTATCGAACAGCTGCTGGCGATTTACCAACCGGATTCGCAGGCGCCACGGCGCGAGATCAATCATTTCAGGGCGATCCTTTCCTTCGATGAAATCATGCCCATAAGCGAGGTGTCGGATGACTGATGACAAGACCACAACGCTGAGTGGTGGATGTTTGTGTGGTGGAGTTCGTTATCGCATTGATGGCAAGTACCGCGATGTCATCTGTTGCCATTGTGAAAATTGCCGTCGCACTCATGGGCATGTTGCTGCTTATACCGCGTTGCGGCGGTCCGCCCTGACCCTGGTCAGCGAGCATACCCTGCAGTGGTATCATGATGCATCGCCGGATACCTGGCGCGGGTTCTGCAATCAATGTGGCGCTAGCCTGTTCTGGGACGCGCGCGATGGTCGCCAGCGAATATCGGTAGCCGCCGGTTCGCTCGACGATAGCCGGGATCTGAAAACAATAGGACATGTCTTTGTATCGGAAGCGGCCAGCTACTATGAGATCAATGATGGTTTGCCGCGCTTTCAATCCGGAAACGCGGGAGCGCTGGAATCGGACGACAATAGTTGACCCCGGGCATGGGATGAGTTAAAAAGTTTCGAAGCAAAACTTATTATTCCATGGCTGGCTGCTGGAAGCGGCAGTCGAAACCGCGATAGCGATAGCGATACCCGTTAACCCGCTAACTACCCGAATCTCGAAATGTTGAAACCGGAGAAATTTGACCCGCTCAGGCGATCGGTCGGCCATATTCTCGACATCATCGGGGAAGGATGGTCTATTCTTATTATTCGTGAAGCGTTTCTCGGCACCCGCAGGTTCGAGGAGTTTCAGGGGCGTCTCGGCATTGCTCGAAACATTCTAACGGCGCGGCTGAAAAAACTTTGCGCGAACCAGATCCTCGACCGCGTACCCGTCAAGGAGGGCGCCAAACGGCACGAGTATATTCTGACTCGAAAGGGCAAGGATATGATGCCCTTGCTGGTGGCGTTAACCCAGTGGGGTGACAAATGGGTGTTTGGAGAAAACAATGAACCCGTGATTTTTCTCGATCGGGAGCGCGGCCAGCCGATTTCACCGGTACAGGTGTATTCGGCCCGTGGTGAAGTTTTGCGCCCTCGCGATATAATGATCAGCGCCGGGCCGGGGGCCACGCCCGAGGCGCGCGAGAGAATTGAAGAACTGGATAGTTAATGCCAAAGCGTAAAGAAAACGATAACGGACCCGAATGTCCGCTCGGTGAAAGCGGTTGCGAATGGCTGGACGAAATAGAAAAGTTGCGCGCCCAGGTCAGCGAATTGTCCGACCTGGTAGCGACCGACGCGTTAACCGGCCTGTTTAATTTCCGGCATTTCAAGGCGGTATTGCAGACCGAGCTGGATCGCTCCAAGCGCGGCGGCACGCCCACCAGCCTGGTGCTCGTCGACGTCGACCATTTCAAGAGCATAAACGAAGACCATGGCCTCGAGGCGGGTAACCTCGTTCTCAAACAACTGGCTGAAATCTGCCGTAGCGAAGTGCGAACCACCGATGTTGTGTGTCGCTATGGCGGCGAGGTTTTTGCGATCATCTTTCCGGATACTCACCTCAATCTTGCCATCAAGGTTGCCGATCGAATCCGCGAGGAAATTGCCGCCACCGCGGTGGCGCTGGAATCTGATGAGATCAACGTGACCGTCAGCATGGGCGCCAGCGTCTATATGAAAACCAGCGTCATCGATTTCGTCGATTTCGTGGATTCGGTAGACAAGTTTCTGCATGAGGCTAAGCAATCCGGTCGTAACTGCATCTGCCATATCGACTTCGCGGAACTGCGCACCGTTACCGAAATCGGCGCCCCCGAGCGCGTAATGCGCATCGCCCGCGACTAACCTTCTCCCAGATAATTCGACCACTAGTTTGATTCGGCTTCGTAACGCTCGATGGAGTCGAGGATTTCCTGCTTGGCGTCCTCGACATCGACCCAGCCGTCGATATTGACCCATTTGCCGGGCTCGAGATCCTTGTAGTGGTCGAAGAAATGCGAGATCGAATCGAGTAGCGATCTTGGCAGGTCGCGCACGCTTCTCATGTGCGTATAGAGGCTCGACAGCTTGTCGATCGGCACCGCGATGATTTTCGCATCCTTGCCGGCTTCATCGGTCATGCACAACATTCCGAGCGGCCTGACACGAATGACCGAGCCGGTGATGACCGGGATCGGCGTCACCACCAGTACGTCAGCCGGGTCTCCATCTTCAGACAGGGTCTTCGGGATATATCCATAGTTGCAGGGATAGTGCATCGAGGTTCCCATGAAGCGGTCGACGAACATCGCACCGGTTTCCTTGTCGACCTCGTACTTGATGGGGTCGCTGTGCGATGGAATTTCAATGATGACATTGATGTCGTTGGGGACGTTCTTGCCTGTGCTGACCCGGTCTAAAATCATGATGTTACCAATTCGCTAAACGGGTCGCGATTATAACTGACTGGCGCTGCCTGAACAGGCGTCAGGGGCGCATCCGGCAAATTTCAATCCTTGCTATTAGCCCGCATATCTCACCAGGATGGCGGGCCTTCGCTTGTTCTTTGAATCCACAAGGGATTTTCTTCAGGCGGGCTAGCGCTTCAATTTTCCCGATTAGAGCTCGAAATCGCCCAGTTTTTTATCGGCCAGCTCATTTTTCAGCACGACGTAGCGCGGCATGCCGCGTTCGTCGTAATCGGGATAGGCCTCGCCCTGGATCAGCGGGTAGAGATAGTCGCGACACTTGTCGGTAATGCCGAGACCGTCGGCGCTGATAAAATCAAGCGGCATGGTTTTCTCGACGTTGGCGACGTTTGCCAGATCGGTACTACCGATTTCCCAGCGGTACGGGTTATTGGACAGCCTGTCGATGGTCGGCATGATCGCATTTTTCCCGGCGAGCGCCATTTCGACGCTGCTTTTACCCAGCGCATAGGCTTGTTCGACATCGGTTGCCGAAGCGATGTGGCGCGCGGCGCGTTGCAGGTAGTCGGCCACCGCCCAGTGGAACTTGTATCCCAGGGCCTGTTTCACCATATTGGCGACGACCGGGGCGACGCCACCCAGTTGCGCGTGGCCGAAGGCATCGCGGGTGCCCTGTTCGGCGAGAAAGCTGCCGTCCGCGTTGCGTGCGCCCTCGGAAACCACGACCGTGCAATAACCGAATTCATCGACCCTGGCCTTAAGCGCGCCGATAAAGCGATCGTGATCGAAGTCGACCTCGGGAAACAGCAGCAGTACCGGAATTCCGTAGTCTTCGATCAACCCGCCCGCGGCCGCTATCCATCCGGCGTGACGGCCCATGACTTCGAGAATAAACACCTTGGTCGACGTCCTCGCCATCGAGCTGACGTCAAACGATGCTTCCAGCGCGGATACGGCTATGTACTTGGCGACCGAGCTGAAGCCGGGGCACACATCGGTGACGGGCAGATCGTTATCCACGGTCTTGGGAATATGTATCGCCTGCACCGGAAACCCCATGGTTTCGGATAACTGCGATACTTTGTAGCAGGTATCGGCCGAGTCACCGCCGCCGTTGTAGAAGAAGTAACCGATATCGTGCGCCTTGAAAACCTCGATCAGGCGCTCGTACTCGCGCCGGTTTTCCTCGAGACTCTTGAGTTTGAATCGGCATGAACCGAAGGCGCCCGAGGGCGTCTTCATCAGCGCGGCGATGTCCGCATCCGATTCGCGCGAGGTGTCGATCAACTCTTCGGTTAATGCGCCGATGATGCCGTTGCGGCCGGCAAACACGTTGCCGATACGATCAGCGTTTTTACGGCAGGTTTCGATGACGCCGCAGGCGCTTGCGTTGATAACCGACGTGACGCCGCCGGACTGTGCGTAAAAAGCGTTTTTGAGGCTCATGATTCTGTATTTAACCGATTCGATTCAGGGGAATTACCTTGAACCGGGTCACGGGCGGTGCGGTCGTTATTGCGACCGTACCGCCGCGACGCGGCAGCATTCTAGGTCAGTAGCGGGGCGATAACCAGGCTGCAGATCGCCATGACGTTGATGAGAATGTTCATCGACGGGCCCGAGGTGTCCTTGAAGGGGTCGCCGACGGTATCGCCAACCACGGTTGCCGCGTGGGTGTCGGTGCCCTTGCCGCCAAGATTACCCTTTTCGACGAACTTCTTGGCGTTATCCCAGGCGCCGCCGGCGTTGGCCATCATCAACGCCATCAGTACGCAGCCCAGCAACGCACCCGAGAGCATTCCACCCAGCGCTTCCGCACCGAGCACAAAGCCCACCAGCGGCGGAGCGCTGACGGCAATCACGCCCGGTACGATCATCTTTTTCAATGCCGCGGTGGTGGCAATATCGACGCATTGCGCGGTATCGGGTTCGGCCTTGCCTTCCAGCAGTCCGTCGATTTCACGGAACTGGCGACGAATTTCCTTGATCATTTCAAAGGCGGCGTCGCCGACTGCGGTCATCGTGATCGCCGCGATGACGAAGGGGATGACGCCGCCGATAAAGAGCCCGATTAACACCTCGGGGTCATTCAGCAACAGCTCGAAATCTTCGATGTTGACGGAAACGGTTTCGATGTAGGCGGTGATGATGGCAAGCGCCGCCAGTGCCGCAGCGCCGATCGCAAAGCCCTTACCGATAGCGGCCGTGGTGTTGCCGAGTTCATCGAGCGAATCGGTGATCTTGCGGGTATCTTCGCCGAGACCCGCCATTTCGGCGATACCGCCGGCGTTGTCGGCGACCGGGCCGTAAGCATCGATGGCCATGGTGATGCCGACCGTGGCGAGCATGCCGACGGCGGCGATGCCGACACCGTAGAGGCCGGCGAATTCACTGGCGACCCAGATGATGCCGCAGATGGTGAAGATTGGAATCGCAACCGACTGCATGCCGATGGCGAGACCGCTGATCATGACCGTGGCCGCACCGGTTTCACCGGCCTTGGCGATGTGTTCTACCGGCTTGCCGGCAGTGTAGTACTCGGTGATCAGGCCGATGATAATGCCGCCGATGGCCCCGGCGAGAACCGCGACCCAGATACCGTTATCGAGTCCAAACATTGCAATCAGTAAAAAGGCCAGCGCGATGAACAGTACCGATGCCCCCATGGTGCCCATGCGCAGTGCTTTCTCGGGCGACTTTTCGGAGTTTTTCTTGACGATCAGTATGCCGCCGATGGAACACATCAGGCCCAGCGATGCCAGTGCCAGCGGCAGTGACATCATTGCGTCGCGACCGCCCATTGCCTCGGTTGTGGCGACCGCCATGGTCGATGCGATGGCGATCGATGCGATCATCGAGCCGCAGTAGGATTCGAAGATATCGGATCCCATGCCGGCGACGTCGCCGACATTGTCGCCGACGTTGTCGGCGATAACACCCGGATTACGGGGATCGTCCTCGGGAATCCCGGCCTCGATCTTGCCGACCAGGTCGGCGCCAACGTCGGCGCTCTTGGTGAAGATGCCGCCGCCGACACGCGAGAACAGCGCTACCACCGAGGCGCCCATGGCGAATCCATGGATGGCGTGCAGCGATTCGGGGTCACCGGAAAACAGGAAGTAGACTATACCCAGCCCGAGCAGGCCTAGGGAGGCAACGGCAAGCCCCATGATCGAGCCGCCGAAGAAGGCTACCGTCAAGGCGGCCGCGGCCCCTTCGTTGTGCGCGGCGGTGGTCGTCCTGACGTTGGCGCGAGTAGCGGTGTTCATGCCGATGTAGCCGGCGCTACCGGAGGCGAGTGCACCCATGAGGAAGCAAAAAGCGGTTCCGGCACCAAGATAGTAGTACAGCAAAACCAGCAGGACGGCGGCAAAAATGGCCAGCATCTTGTATTCGCGCTTCATGAATACCATGGCGCCCAGGTGAATCTGGTTGCCGATTTCAACGACCTTGCCTTCGCCTTCCGGGTGTTTCTTGACCTGCTTGTAGACATAGGCTGCCGCGTACAGTCCGAAGGCGCCGAAAATCGGCGGCAATAGGTTACTAAGCTCCATCGTGTTTCCCCGTTAGTGTGAGAGTGTTTCCAGGAATTACTGCCCCTGTAAGTTATGGGGCTATAAAAAACCGCGTGCATGATATCGGTTTTTAACGCCATATTGAAACTTCTTTACTTAAAATCGGCACTTTTTTAGGTAATTTTCTGCTATTGTCCGCTCATCCGCCATCCATCCGCTGTGCCAAAGGATAAATCCGTTTCCATGTTGAAGCGAGAGCAGTTAAAAGACGACTACCTTGAGAACCGACTAATTCGCCGCCGCCTGGTGCTGGCGGCGGTATTTTCGGTTCTCCTGCTTAGTGTTGTGCTGGGTCGACTGTATGTGCTACAGATAGTCGAGCATGAGCATTTTTCGACGCTCTCGGACAGCAACCGGGTTCGCATCAAGGCCTTGCCACCGACGCGTGGATTGATCTACGACCGTCACGGTGTCGTCATGGCGGACAACCTGCCTGCCTACCGGCTCGAAATCGTGCGCGAGCAGGTTCCCGACCTGGAGTCCACCCTGCGGCAGTTGAAGCAATACGTGGACTATAGCGACCAGGACCTGAAGCGTTTCCAGCAGTCCCTGGCTCGTCGTCGACCCTTCGAAAGCATTCCCTTGCGCCTCAATCTGAATGACGAGGAAGTCGCCAGGATGGCGGTTAACCTGCACCAATTCGAAGGCGTTGAAATCAATGCGCGCCTGACGCGCAACTATCCCCATGGCGCGCATGCCATACACGCACTCGGTTATGTCGGTCGCATCGATGAGAAAGACCTGAGGAAGGTGAGCGAGGTGGATTACGCCGGCACTACCCATATCGGCAAGCTCGGGCTGGAAAAATTCTATGAGAATGAATTGCACGGCGAGGTCGGTCTGCAGCAGGTGGAAGTCAATGCCAGGGGCCGCACCCTGCGGGTACTCAGTGAAACGCCGCCGTTGCAGGGTAACAACCTGCATTTGACGATCGACTCCGGCTTGCAGAAGGTTGCCGAGGAGGCCTTCGCCGAGTACACGGGCGCGGCGGTCGCGATCAATCCCAACAATGGTGAAATACTGGCGCTGGTTTCGATGCCGGTGTTCGATCCCAACCTGTTCGTCAACGGCATCAGCTTCGCTAACTACAGTGCGCTGCTCGATTCATCGCGGCGGCCATTGTTCAATCGCGCGCTCTCGGGGCAGTACCCGCCGGGATCCACCTCCAAACCATTCTACGGTCTTGTCGGCCTCGAATCGGCGGTTACCAGGAAGGAGCAGAAAAAATTTTGCATCGGCTACTACAAGTTGCCGAATGAGCCGCGCCGCTATCGGGACTGGAAGAAGGAAGGTCATGGACACATGGACCTGAACAACGCGATTACCCAGTCCTGCGATGTCTATTTTTATGACCTCGCCTATCGGCTCGGTATCGATCGCATGTCGGCGTTTTTGGACAAGTTCGGCTTTGGCGCCAAAACCGGTGTGGATAGTACGGGTGAACGCAGCGGCCTGTTGCCTTCGCGCGAGTGGAAGCGCGGGCACGATGGCATGCCCTGGTTCCCGGGTGAGACCCTGATCACCGGTATCGGCCAGGGCGCGTTTCTGGTGACACCGTTACAGCTGGCCAATTCGACCGCGGCGTTCTCGCAGAAGGGCGTACGCTACCAACCGCGCCTGGTTAAATCGGTCGAAAAGATACCGGAGTACGAGCACATCGAAATCGCCAGCCGCATTGCCGGTCGTTACGAACTGTTGAAGGAGGCAAACTGGGAGCACGTTCACAAGGCCATGATCAATGTCGTACACGGACTGCGCGGCACCGCGCATCGCAGCATCGGCCGCGGTATAGAGTACACGGTGGCCGGAAAAACCGGCACCGCACAGGTGTTTGAGGTCGCCCAGGACGAGGAATATGAAGAAGAAAAGGTCATCGAGAAGCTGCGCGATCACGCCCTGTTCATCAGTTATGCTCCCGCCGAAAATCCACGCATTGCGGTCGCGGTAATCGTTGAAAACGGCGGACATGGTAGCTCGGTGGCGGCGCCGATTGCGCGCCGTATCATGGATGCCTACCTGCTGGAGAAATCATGAGCCAGGTACTGGATTCTGATTCGGTCTCGTATAGCCGGCGCATCATGGATGCGTTGCGACTGGACCCGGTTATGCTGTCGCTGCTGCTAATCCTGGCAAGCTTCGGCAGCCTGGTTTTGTACAGCGCCAGCGGCGCTGATCTCGACGCGGTCGTGCGGCAGATGACGCGTATCGTGGTCGCGATGCTACTGCTGGTTGCAATCGCGAATATCCCGCTGCGCATGATTCGCAAGTTTTCGATCTGGTTATACATTGCCGGGGTCGCGCTGCTGATTGCGGTCATGTTTTTCGGTGAAGTCGGCAAGGGCGCCCAGCGCTGGCTGAATCTCGGCTTTATCCGTTTTCAGCCTTCCGAGATCCTCAAACTTGCGGTGCCCATGGTCGTCGCCGCCTATCTCGCCAACCGGGTGCTGCCGGTAGGCCTGAAGGAACTGTTGGTGTCGGCGGTACTGGTTGCAATACCGGTGTTGTTGATTGCGCGCCAACCCGATCTGGGAACGGCAATCCTGGTAGGCAGCGCCGGATTCTTTGTGTTGTTCCTGGCTGGCGTGCGCTGGCGTGTCATGATCAGCCTCGGCATACTGCTTTCCCTGATGGCGCCGCTATTGTGGAAGTTCGCGCTGCACGACTACCAGCGCAAGCGCATATTGACCCTGCTGGACCCGGAAAGTGATCCGCTCGGTTCGGGCTACCACATCATTCAATCGAAAATTGCCATCGGTTCGGGTGGTGTTTATGGTAAGGGATGGCTGAATGGCACCCAGTCGCAACTGGACTTTATTCCGGAACGTTCCACTGATTTCATTTTTTCGGTGTTCGGCGAAGAATTCGGCTTCTTTGGCAGCGTTGTGTTGCTTTTGATTTACCTCGCTATTATCTTTCGTGGACTGTATATAGCCGCGCATTCGACGGAAAATTTCGGTCGCCTGCTGGCAGGTGCACTAAGCCTGACTTTCTTTGTCTATTTATTTGTAAATACCGGCATGGTTACGGGTATGCTGCCGGTGGTGGGCGTACCCTTACCGTTGATTAGTTACGGTGGAACGTCGATGGTCACCCTGATGATGGGGTTTGGTTTAATCATGTCGATACGATCGGCAAAGCGATTTCTGGTTTGATGAAAAAATTTCTTGTTATCCTGGGGTTTGTGCTTGCACCGGCGGCGTCGGCCCTCGAAATTACCGCCGGTGACTACCAGGGGCGTGCCGACGTGGCTGCCTTTGTACAGCGTGTGGCCGCGGAATCCAGCTACGAGGAACAGGAACTGGTGGACTTGTTCGGCCAGGTCGAAAAGCAAGCGCATTTGTTCGAGAAGCTGGATAAACCCGCCGAAAAGGAGCTCGAGTGGTACCAGTACCGGCGCATTTTTATCAAGGGCAAGCGCATCAACCGTGGTGTCGAATTCTGGCAGAAGCACCACCAGTTGCTGGCTGAAGTGAGCGAGAAAACAGGGGTTCCGGCCGAAATCATCGTCGCCATTATCGGTGTCGAAACCTTTTATGGGATTTATCGCGGCAAGGACCCGGTATTCGATAGCCTGGTGACGCTGGCCTTCGATTACCCGCGCCGGGCAAAGTTTTTTACCACCGAACTGGAGCAGTTCCTGCTGCTCGCCAGGGAGCAGGGCTTCGAGGCGCGCGCATTACGCGGTTCCTACGCCGGCGCAATGGGCATGCCGCAATTCATATCTTCCAGTTATCGTAGCTATGCGGTCGACTTTGATGGCGACGGTCAGATCAACCTGTTCGACAGTATTGCCGATATCGCCGGCAGCGTTGCCAACTATTTCGTCAGGCACGGCTGGCAGCGCGGCGGGCGTGTCGCGCGACCGCTGGTGGCCATCGAAGACAATTCGATAGACCAGCTCGAGGAGGGCGTCAAGCCGATATACAAGTGGCAGGACTTGAAACAGAGGGGGCTGGTTTCCGATTTCGATATTGATGATCAGACCCTGGTCGCGCTGATCAAGTTGCAGCAGTCGAGTCATCCCGAGCACTGGGCCGGGTTTAATAATTTTTACGTTATCACGCGCTACAATCACAGCGAACTCTACGCGATGGCGGTCTACCAGCTCGCCATGCTGATCAGGCATAAGTATAAAAATACGACATGAGCCGATCGCTTACCCTGTTATTGCTGCTGTATACGCTAGGCGCCTGTACCTTCGGTGTGCCGATAAGCCAGCGTGGCAACCAACAGGCGAGCGGGGTACCGGCGACGACACCGTCGAGCCAGGGGAATCCGTCATCCTACGTCGTCTTCGGTAAACGATACTACGTGCTCAATAGCGCCGAGGGATTCGTTCAGCGCGGGGTCGCCTCCTGGTATGGAACCAAGTTTCACGGACGCCCGACTTCCAGTGGCGAGGTTTACAATATGCATGCGATGACCGCGGCGCATAAAACCCTGCCGATACCGGTCTATGTCCACGTCAGGAACCTGGATAATGGTCGTTCGGCGGTGGTGCGCGTCAACGATCGTGGCCCATTTATCGATGGGCGTATCATCGACCTGTCTTATGCCGCGGCGAAAAAGCTGGGTGTCGATGGCCCCGGCACCGCCAATGTCAAGATCAGCGTGCTCAGGCAGGGCGAACGCAAGCCGACAAGCACGGTGCGCAGCATTCCGCTGCCCGTTGATATTGAGCCGGAGGTATCGCTGTTTATTCAAATGGGCTCTTTCTCGAGTCATCTCAATGCCAACAACCTGGTGCAGAGCCTGATCGCCGCCAACGAGTCATCCGCGAGAATATCGCGGTTGCAGACCGATAACGGGTTGTATTACCGGGTGCGCGTCGGGCCGTTGTTTGATGTCGACGAGGCCAATGCAATCCTGTCGCGATTACGCGACAAGGGATTTCAGACGGCGCGTATCGTGGTGCAGGACGATGCCGAATAAACCTTGTGAGCAATCGTCGTGATCGCTACAATCGCGTCTCATTTGCAAACCCCTCCCGACCCCTCTATATGAAACTCATCTCGCTACTTCTGGCCCTGCTGATTCCCGCGGTAAGCTGGTCGGCCGCCAAACCGATTCCCAATCCGCCGGCGCTCGACGCCACCAGTTATTTCCTGGTCGATTTTGATTCGGACCGTGTACTCGCCGAGAAAAACCCGGATGAAGCGGTCGAGCCCGCCAGTATCACCAAGCTGATGACGGCCTACCTGGTCGATAAAGCGATTGCCGATGGTGATGTATCTCTCGATGAAATGGTGACCATCAGCGAGAAGGCCTGGCGCATGAAGGGATCCAAGATGTTCGTCGAAGTCGGCAAGCAGGTGTCCGTGGAAGACTTGCTCAAGGGCTTGATCATCCAGTCTGGCAACGATGCCAGTGTCGCGCTGGCGGAACACATAGCCGGTTCGGAATCGGCCTTTGCGGGCTATATGAACCACCAGGCGAAACTACTCGGTATGACCAACACCCATTACGTCAATGCGACGGGATGGCCGGATGAAAACCATTATAGCAGCGCGCGCGATATCGCCATTCTGACAAGAGTGGTCATCGATGAATTCCCGGGATCATATCGCCATTACAAGGAGCGCGAATACACCTTCAACAAGATTCGCCAGTTCAATCGTAACCGCCTGTTATGGCGCGATGACTCGGTTGACGGAGTCAAGACCGGGCATACCGAGGCGGCTGGTTTCTGCCTGGTGGCTTCGGCCGAACGCGATGAAATGCGACTCATATCGGTGGTGCTCGGGACTTCCTCCGACAAGGCGCGCACGCAGAGCAGCCAGTCGCTGTTGAACTATGGTTTTCGTTATTTTGATAGCCACAAACTGTATCGCGCCGACGAAGTGCTGCAGACCGCGCGCATCTGGTACGGCGATCGGGAACAGGTCAGCATGGGCGTCGGTAAGGATATTTTCATCACCATACCGCGTGGGCGCTACCGTGACCTCGATGCCTCGATGGAAATCGATCGCGAAATTTCCGCACCGGTTACCCGCGGGCAGGCGCTCGGGCAGGTAAATATCAAGCTCGATGACGAGTTGATACTCAGCGAGCCCATCGTCGCCATGCAGGCGGTCAACGAGGGGAGTCTTATCGACAGGGCAATGGACAGCATTAAACTGATGTTTCGCTAATGACCGATGATCAGCGGCCGACGGAATCCGCGCTGGCCCTCCTGGACTACCCCAACCGATATCCGCTCAAGGTTTTCGGTAAGCCGCGCGATGATTTCGAATCGATCGTATTGAGCCTTGTCAGGGCGCGTTGTCCAGAGGCGGAACATATCGAAGTTCGTAAACGCAACAGTCGGAGCGGCAAGTACCTGGCATTGACCCTGACCTTTACCGTTTATACGCAGCAGCAGCTCGAGGACATTTACCGCGATTTGTACGACTGTGACCAGGTGGTGATGTCGCTCTAGCCTGCTTATGCTTGCCAGGGAGATTCTCGCGGAGGCGCGGAGAGGCGGAGCGCGCAGAAGGATAAAGGGGCTGGCGGAAGTTGAATTTGGATATCCAGACACTCATCCTGCAAAATAATCTCAGCGTTCCCAGCGCCTCTGCGCCTCCGCGAGAACCTTATTGATCAGTCCTGTGTTAGCGGATCCAGGTCAGGCATTGCCGACCAATGCGACCGGTCTCGTGTAAACTCCGATTTCACTATGATAGTTCGCTGGCAGCATCGATGACGATTCAGGCAAATCTAGTGGCAGTCAGGAACCTGGGAAGATCCGATTACCGGGAAACCTGGGATGCGATGAGGGATTTCACGCATGTTCGCGACGCGCATACCCGCGACCAGCTCTGGATTACCGAGCATGCCCCGGTGTTTACCCAGGGTCTCAACGGCCGTGCCGAACACCTGCTCGATGCGGGTGATATTCCCGTGCTGCAAATCGATCGCGGCGGGCAGATCACCTACCACGGCCCGGGCCAACTGGTGCTTTACTGTCTACTCGATCTGAACCGCCTGGGCCTGGGTGTCAAGGGGCTGGTCGCGAAAATCGAAAAATCGGTAATCGACCTGCTGCGCGGTTACCGCATCGCGGCACATACGCGCGACGGCGCTCCCGGCGTCTACGTCGGGCAGGCGAAGATAGCGGCGCTGGGTTTGCGCATACGAAAAGGATGTTGCTATCATGGCTTGAGTCTGAACGTCGATATGGAACTGGAACCTTTTACCCGCATCAATCCCTGCGGATACCGCGGCCTCGCGGTTAGCCAGTTGCGTGATCTGGGAGTGAACAGAACCGTAGAACAGGTGGGGCACGAACTCGCCGGAATATTAATAGGGAACCTGGGTGAAAAAGAATCAAGTAGTACAGGGCGTCAAGCTTAAGGGCGCCGACAAGGTTGCGCGCATACCGATCAAGGTGGTGCCGTCTACCTCGGTGAAGCGCAAGCCGGCCTGGATTCGAGCCAGGGCGCCGAGCGGCGATCACGCGCGCCAACTCAGGGCGCGCCTGCGCGAAAACAACCTTTACACCGTCTGCGAAGAAGCCTCCTGTCCCAATCTCGGTGAGTGCTTCTCCAAGGGTACCGCGACCTTTATGATCATGGGCGATATCTGTACGCGGCGTTGCCCGTTCTGCGATGTCGGGCATGGTCGGCCGAATGCGCTGGACAGCTCCGAGCCTGCCAGCCTGGCGCGCACGATCAGCGCCATGGATTTGCGTTACGTGGTCATCACTTCGGTAGATCGCGACGATTTGCGCGACGGTGGCGCCGGGCACTTTGTCGAATGCATAGAGGAAACACGCAAGCTCAGTCCCGATATCAAGATTGAAATACTGACTCCGGATTTTCGCGGTCGCATGGAAGTCGCGCTTGAGATCATGACCCGCTCGCCGCCCGACGTCTTTAACCATAATCTCGAGTCGGTGCCGTCGCTGTACAAGAAGATCCGCCCGGGATCGGATTATCAATGGTCGCTGGACCTGTTGCAGAGTTTCAAGCAGGTGCATCCGCGGGTGCCGACGAAATCGGGCTTGATGCTCGGCCTTGGCGAGGAACTCGAAGAGGTCAGGCAGGTGTTGCGTGATATGCGAGCACACGACGTCAACATGCTGACCCTGGGCCAGTACCTGCAACCCACTCTCGATCATCTCGCGGTCGAACGCTTTGTTACCCCCGAGGAGTTCGACGAACTCGGCGCCTATGCCGAATCCATCGGCTTCGACCAGGTTGCCAGCGCCCCGATGGTACGCTCCTCCTACCACGCCGACCTGCAGGCCGAATCCGTCCTCAAAACCTGACTGTTAAGGGCTCGGACTTACAGCACTGTCCCCATCGAGGATACGAGTTTGTAACCCTGTCAATAGATGGCACCTCTGCTGGAAGTATTGCCTTCGACGGCGCGGCCGCCGGGAATTCTATTGCGGGAGCACGACGTCCCTGTCGCGCGAAATCCCGCAATAGAAATCCCGACGCCCACGCCTCAACAGTTTTCACAGCTCTGATATCGGGGCTTCGATCTCTCATCCCACTGATCAAGTAAGAGGCAAGCGATGCTCTACTGATCGTAGATGGTGGCGATGGGCTGGCGTTTGTGGGCGGTGGTGAGGTAGATGTGTATCAGGCGCTCGGCCGCATCAGCGTCGATGGGCTTGCCTTCGAGGTAGTCGTCGATCTGGTCGTAGCTCAGGCCAAGCGCGACCTCATCGGCTTTCTCCGGCGCCAACGTTTCGAGGTCCGCGGTCGGTGTTTTGGTGATGATGCCTGCGGGCGCGCCAAGCTGCGCCGCGAGTTGGCGAACCTGGCGCTTGTTGAGCCCGAACAGCGGCGCCAGGTCGCAGGCGCCATCACCGTACTTGGTGTAGAAGCCGGTGACGTTTTCAGCCGAATGGTCGGTGCCGAGCACCAGCCCGCCGAGCAGGCCGACTATTTCATACTGCGCCACCATGCGTACCCTCGCCTTGACGTTGCCTTTGGCGAAATCCTGTTTGTCGTCGTCGATATCGCCGAGTCCCCGTGACTCGAGCGCCTGCATCACCGACTGGTGGATGGCGTCGGTGCCGGGTTGGACATTGACCGCTAGACTATGACTCGGCTGGATGAAATCGATCGATAGTTGCGCATCGGCCTCGTCTGCCTGGGTCGCGTAGGGCAGGCGTACCGCGATAAATCGATACCCGCCGGCCGATTGGTTCAGTTCGTCGACGCCAAGCTGCGCGAGACGCCCGCAGGTGCAGGAATCGATGCCGCCGCTGATCCCCAGCACCAGTGTCTTCTGCCCGCTCAGTTCCATCTGGTGCTTGATGAAATCGAGCCGGCGTCGAATTTCGAAATCGACGTCGATCTCGGGCAAGACCTGCATTTCGGCAATGATATCGGCCTGGTTCATGTCTTTAACTTTCAGAAGGGTATCGGGTAACGTCGGTAAACAGAGAGTATATCTTCGAGCACTTCGGTGCCGAGTTCAAGCTCACTGGCCGCGGTATCGATAAAATTGACGCCATGGTCGAGGGCACAGTCGATCTGGGCGTGACCCTCGGCCTCGCTATTCTGCGTGCCCCAGGTCATCGATCCCAGACAGATCTCACTGACGCGAATATCGCTGCTGCCGAGATTTCTGTACTGCATGGGCCAGCCTCTTCTCGCTGCTCAGGACTTGTCGCCATAGTTCAGGTCGATGATTCGCTGCGTGTCGCGCGCGAGTTCGTCGAGTCCGAGTTCCTGATAGGCCTTGAGCTGTAACTCGAGGGTGGACTTGATAACGACCGAGCCCTGGTAATTCTCCAGAATAAAGCGGGTCCTGCCGGCAACCGCGATCCAGGCTTCGCGAGTGGCGTAGTAGCTGGCGACGTTGTAATCGGCGCGCGCCAGTTCATTGCGCAGATAAATCATGCGCTTGCGCGCATCGGTGGCATACTTGCTGCCGGGAAAGCGCTGCACCAGTAACTGGAAGTCATTGTAGGCCCGCAACAACAGGTCCTTGTCGAATTCCGACAGGTCGCGCTCCGAGATGATATCGAGAATGGTGCCGCCGCGTTCGAAATTAACCAGGCCTTTCAGGTAATAGGCATAATCCACCGCCGGATGGCGCGGGTGTAACTTGATGAAACGATCGAGCGCGGTAATTGCGGAATCCGGCTCCTCAAACTTGAAATAGGCGTAGGCGACGTCGATTTGCGCCTGCGTGGCGTACTTCCCGAAAGGAAATCGCGACTCCAGCGTTTCGTAGTATTCGATAGCGGTGAGGTAGTTGCCATCGTCGAGTTCGGCGCGGGCTACGAGGTAAAATTCCTCGACGCTCCAGTCAGTCGTGGGGTCGATATCTTCCTTGGGGCCACAGGCCGACAGAAAAAATGCCAGGCTGAGTGCTAGCGTAAGTTGTGAAATGACGCGCATGGTAGTAAATCGTTTGATGTGTCCGGATCACTTGCTGTACAACAGGACAAGCAGTATAACCAGCGCATGAAATTAATTCAGCAAAGTTTCCGCATTGAAAAAAGCCAGGCCGGCAACCGCCTCGATCAGGCCCTGCAGCAATTGTTACCCGACTACTCGCGCAGCAAGATTCAGCGTTGGATCCGGCAGGGATTCGTCTGCATTAACCGTGAATACTGTAAACCCCGGCAAAAGGTTTTCAGTGGTGACCTGGTCGACCTCGACGTCCCCGAGCAGGATGTCATATCAGATCAACCCCAGGCCATCGAGTTCGAAATCCTGCACCAGGATGAGGATATCTTCGTCATTAACAAGCCGACAGACCTGGTGGTTCATCCCGCGGCCGGGCATCAGGACGGAACCCTGGTCAACGGATTGCTGGCGCATGACCCGCGTTTGCAGCAGCTGCCGCGCGCCGGCATAGTGCATCGGCTCGACAAGGACACCACCGGCGTGATGGTGGTGGCGCGTAACCTGAGTGCCCACCACTGGCTGGTCGAGCAATTGCAGGCACGCCGTGTAAAGCGTGAGTATATAGCCGTAGCCCGGGGCGTGGTGACCGCGGGTAGAACCATCGAAACGTGCATTGGCCGTCATTCGCAGAATCGTAAAAAAATGTCGGTGCAAAGCGGCGGCAAAACGGCGATAACGCATTTCCAGGTGGCGCGCAAGTTTGCGCATCACAGCCTGGTCAGGGTGCAGCTGGAAACCGGGCGTACCCACCAGATTCGCGTGCACATGGCGCACATCAATTACCCGTTGCTCGGTGACAGCCTGTACGGCGGGCGCCAGCGCATTCCGGTCGGCGTCGACGAAGCACTGGCGGACGTCATTCAGGGTTTCAGGCGCCAGGCGCTACATGCCGAACGGCTCAGCTTCGAACATCCCGGCAGTCGCGAGCTGCTAAGTTTCGAAGCCGCCTTGCCCGATGATTTTGCGACACTGTTGGAGGCCTTGAAGCGGTATGATTGAGACGATTCAACCAAACTGGCAAGCGCCTTCCACAATTCACGCTTGTTGTACGACTCGCCGAGGTGGGGTTAGCCTTGCCCCGTTCGACGCCTTCAACCTGGGGCTGCACGTGGGCGATCGCGACGCTGACGTTATGGAAAACAGGCGTCTGCTGCGTGGGGCGCTGGCATTGCCGTCGGAGCCCTGCTGGATCAACCAGACTCACGGCGTCCATGCCGTCACGCTGGAGCAGGACAGTAATCGCGATGCCGATGCCGCGATCACTCGCGAACCCGGCAAGATCGCCGTCGTCATGACCGCCGACTGCCTGCCGATCCTGGTTTGCAATCGCGCGGGCAGCGAAGTCGCCGCGATACATGCGGGTTGGCGCGGCCTGCAGGCTGGCGTGATCGAAGCGACAATCGCCGCGCTGCACTCGCCCGCTCGGCATCTGCTGGCGTGGATCGGCCCGGGTATCTCGCAATCCTGCTTCGAGGTCGGCGATGAAGTTCGCGGCGCCTTTATCGACAGGGTTGCGAACGCGCAATCCTGCTTCAGCGCAAATCGTCCGGGACACTGGCTATGTGATCTCGCTGGCCTGGCCGAGTCGGTGCTGCGCACGGCCGGCTTCGACCAGGTGGCGCGCGCTCCATATTGTAGCTATGGCGATGCCGATCTGTTTTATTCCTACCGCCGTGAAGCCGTCACGGGTCGTATGGCAAGCTTGATCTGGATCAGCTAATTCGCATGTCTCACCGGTATGTCCTTCGACGCAGAACTACCCAGGAAAGGTTCTCGCAGAGGCGCTGAGATCGCAGAGAGCGCGAAGGAATGAAAAGGTTATCGGAATTTGAATCAGAGTTACTCAGGCACCCAACCTGCAAAACATCCCTCTGCGCTCCCTGCAGCTCTGCGCCTTTGCGAGAACCTCCTCAGGAAAGCGTCCGCCGTACGACTGCATGGATATTGCGGCCGGCGCTCCGGTGGGCGGCACTCCGTCGGTCCGGCGTCCCGGCGGTCCGACGCTTCGGGCAATTGCCGAGGAAATCGGTGAGATATGCGGGATAATTCACTCCTAGGCGGGGTTGAAAAAGGCCGTTTTGGTCTTACATAACCACGTAATTTTTAATATTTATGAGGACTGTATCAATGCGTATGGATCGCTTGACCAGTAAATTCCAGGAAGCCTTCGCGGATGCGCAATCGCTCGCGGTCGGTCGTGACCATCAGTTTATCGAGCCGGTTCACCTGATGATCGCTCTGCTCGACCAGCAGGGCGGCTCGGTGCGGCCGCTATTTGCCCACGCCGGGGTTAATATCAACCTGTTGCGCTCGCAACTCGGTGAGCTACTCGACAAGCAATCCAGCGTCGAGGGTACCGCCGGCGAGCTACACCTTTCCAACGCGCTCGGTAAGTTACTCAACGTCACCGATAAGCTCGCGCAGGAACGTAAGGACCAGTTCATCTCCAGCGAACTGTTCGTGCTCGCTGTTATGCGGGAAAAGGGAGCGCTCAGCGATACTCTGTCGGCAGCCGGCGCCAGCAAGCAGGCCATCAGCGCGGCGGTCGATGCCATTCGCGGCGGCCAGCCGGTGAACGATGCCGGCGCCGAAGATCAGCGCATGGCGCTGGAAAAATACACCATCGACCTGACCGAGCGCGCCGAGCAGGGCATACTCGACCCGGTCATCGGCCGTGACGAGGAAATTCGTCGCGCCATCCAGGTGTTGCAGCGCCGCACCAAGAATAACCCGGTCCTGATCGGCGAGCCCGGGGTCGGTAAGACCGCGATTGTCGAGGGGCTGGCGCAGCGCATCATCAATAGCGAGGTACCGGAAGGGCTGAAGAACAAGCGCGTGCTGTCGCTGGACATGGGCGCCCTGATCGCCGGCGCCAAGTTTCGCGGCGAATTCGAAGAGCGCCTGAAGGCGGTGTTGAGCGACCTGGGCAAACAGGAAGGACAGATCATCCTGTTTATCGACGAACTTCATACCATGGTCGGCGCCGGTAAGGCGGAAGGCGCGATGGATGCCGGAAACATGCTTAAACCCGCGTTGTCGCGCGGTGAATTGCACTGCATCGGCGCCACCACGCTGGACGAGTATCGCCAGTACATCGAGAAGGATGCGGCGCTCGAGCGGCGCTTCCAGAAGGTGCTGGTGCAGGAGCCCAGCGTCGAGGATACGATCGCCATCCTGCGCGGCCTGAAGGAGCGCTACGAGCTTCACCACGGCGTCGACATCACCGATCCGGCGATCGTCGCCGCGGCGACGCTTTCCTATCGCTACATCACCGACCGGCAGTTACCGGACAAGGCGATCGACCTGATCGACGAGTCCGCCAGCCGCATCCGCATGCAAATCGACTCCAAGCCGGAAGACATGGACCGCCTCGAAAGACGCCTGATTCAACTCAAGATCGAAGAGGAGGCGCTGAAGAAGGAAAGCGATGCGGCGAGCAAGAAACGGCGCGCATCGCTGAAAGATGAAATCATCAAGCTCGAACGCGAATTTTCCGACCTCGAGGAAATCTGGAAAGCCGAAAAGGCGGCCTTGCAGGGCACCTCCCATATCAAGGAGGAACTGGAGCGTGCTCGCCTCGATTTCGAAACCGCGCAGCGTGCCGGTGATCTGACGCGCATGTCGGAACTGCAGTATGGACGTATTCCCGAACTTGAAAAGCAGCTCGAACTCGCCGCCACCGTGGAAGGGGATATGAAGCTGTTGATCAACAAGGTCGGTGAAGAAGAAATCGCCTCGGTAGTTTCTCGCTGGACCGGTATTCCGGTTTCCAAGATGCTCGAATCGGAGCGCGAAAAGTTGCTCGAAATGGAAATCAAACTGGGCGAACGCGTGGTCGGTCAGGAGGAAGCCGTAAAAGCCGTATCCGATGCCATCCGGCGTTCACGCGCCGGCCTGTCCGATCCCGCGCGTCCGAACGGGTCTTTCCTGTTTCTGGGGCCGACCGGGGTCGGCAAGACCGAGTTAACCAAGGCGCTGACGCATTTCCTGTTCGATACCGAGGATGCGATGATTCGAATCGACATGTCGGAGTTCATGGAAAAGCATAGCGTAGCGCGCCTGATCGGTGCACCCCCGGGCTATGTCGGTTATGAGCAGGGCGGCTATCTGACCGAGGCGGTACGGCGCCGCCCTTATTCGGTCATCCTGCTCGACGAGATCGAGAAAGCGCACCCCGATGTCTTCAATATCCTGTTGCAGGTACTCGACGATGGCAGGTTGACCGATGGCCAGGGACGCACCGTCGATTTTCGCAACTGCGTCATCGTGATGACGTCGAACCTGGGTTCTTCGGAGATTCAGATGTTGGCAGGTGACCAGAATTATGATGAAATCAACCGCGCCGTGATGGAACTGGTTGGGCGTCATTTCCGGCCCGAGTTCATCAATCGTATCGATGAAACGGTAGTATTCCACCCGCTGACCCAGCAGCAGATTCGCGCAATTGCGCAGATTCAGCTGGTGAGCCTCGGTGCGCGCCTGAAAGATCGCGACATGGGTATTTCATTCAGCGATGCGGCAATGGATAGCCTCGGTGAACTTGGTTTCGACCCGGTTTACGGTGCCCGGCCGCTGAAAAGAGAGATTCAACAGGCCATCGAGAATCCGATCGCGATGTCAATCCTGTCGGGAGAATTCGAGCCCGGTGACATGATTGCCGTCGATGTCGATGACTCACGGCAGTTCAGTTTTGCGCGGCAAAGCCTGCATTGATAGCCGATACGCAATAAATAGGCCATGGGTTGGCCTATTTTCGATGTTTTACGGCTATAATTGCCTGACAAAACTGGCTGTTACATAGAACGTGAACCAAACTATAAGTGTATGGCGGTATTCGGCTCAATTTTTTTCAAACGAACCCTGAAGCAATTTCTCGATTGTGACGATCTGGAAAGCGCCAGGGGTGTCGCCCTGATCGAAAAATTGCGCCAGTCGTCCAGGGAATCACTCGAATACCTGATCGAGACGATCCCGCAAACTAGCGGCCTGCACCGGGCCATGCTGACTGATATCTGCCAGCAACACGTCGGCGGCAGCACGGAAGAGTTGTTTTTAAAGGGTCTCGATAACGATGCCACCGAGATTCGCCGCACCACTGTCTCGATCCTGTCGCAAAGCTCGCAGATCAATCCGAGTAAACTGTTCAAGAAACTGCACGAGTCCGAACGCTCCAGGTCGGAAATTATCGAGATTCTCGAATTCCAGACCGCGCAGTTGAAACCCGAACAGATCATCAGCAATGCCCTCAAACTTGATAAAGGCGATGCCGAGCAATTACTCAAACTGGCTTACAAGTCGGAGCAACCGCTCGAGATTGATGTCTTGCACGTCGAGCCGGCCTCGATTGAGAGTCCGTCGCTGAAGATATTGTTACTGCGTTACTTCGCCGAGGTGGAACAGCCCCGGGTTGCGCAACTTATTGCGCGTTTCCTCGGCGATAGCAATAAAGCAGTGGTGATCGAAGCGCTGAAGGCGCTCAAGGGCCTCAAGGTCAAGTACGACGTGGCGGTGCTGGTACCCTTCGTCGAGGGTATGTCCGACGTCGGGCGAGAACTCGCGATCGAGATTATCCATGACCGCACAGACCAGGAAATGGCGCCGAAGCTGGCGCCGTTGACTTGCGATAAATCGGACGAAGCCCGCGAAGTTTTCACCCAGCTTTTTGTCAGGCATGCCACCACCAATGGACTGGAAGGCTACCTGCAATTGCTCGATATACAGGAATGGTGGGGCAAGGAGAAATCGCTGAAGTGCCTGCAAAAGTTTGGCAACGATAAACTCTATACGGCAGCCAAAGGCCTCTCCGGTCACAAGAATGACTTTATTCGCGAGCAGGCGCAAAATCTGGCCGCACAGGCGAGCGACCCCGGCGATCTCGAGCAGCTGTGGAACAACGCGCTGCATGAAAACTGGCAAGTTCGCGAAAGCGCTATCGAGACCATCGGCAAGTCGGGCAAACGCGAGTCCATGAACATTCTCAAGCAGGTGATTGAAAAGCGCCCGGATTCGGCGAACTCGGTGCTAAAGGCGGCAGCGGCTCTGGGCTTTACCAGGGGCCTGGAAATTGCCTTCGCCTGCCTGCGCATGCCCGAGGCGCTGGTGCAGCGGCAGGCGCTTGAAACTATCGGTCAGCTCACTACCGAGCGCCACGCCAAGATCGTTCGTAAAAAATTGATGCAAAAGGTTCCGTCGCTGCAGGCGATTGTTCGCGATACCGCGGGTGAAGTGATCTCGCGCATGACCGAGGAGTTCAAGTTGCCAGAACTCGATGTCGACCAGGATTCCTATTTCGATACCCGCCTGATCAAGCTTGAAGATACCCAGATGTTTGAGGCGCGAATTTCTCAGACAACGACCGAGGTCGCGGGGGTGGCGGTCAAGAATGTCGAGGATTTCAAGAAGGGCGACGAGTGGCTGGGCCGCTATCGCATAGACCGCGAAATCGGTCGCGGCGCGATGGGCAGGGTCATGCTGGCGACCGATGAAATGGTTGGCGAACTACTCGTATTAAAATTCATGCACCCGGAACTGACTATCGCGGAAGGGTCCATGAAACGCTTCCTGCGCGAGGTCAGGTACTCACGAAAAGTCAGCCACCCGAATGTCATTCGTGTTCACGACATGCTCTCCGAGGCCACCCTGTGCGCGATATCGATGGAGTATTTCGAAAGCCGGGGCATCGACGAGTATCTCAAGGAGGAAGAATTCTTTGATGCCGAGAAGGGGCTCAGGATACTGCTACAGGTGGCCAACGGTATGGCGGCGGCGCACGACCAGGAAGTTATTCATCGTGACCTGAAGCCGAGTAATATCCTGATGGACAGCAAGGGCCTGGTGAAGGTCGTGGATTTTGGTATCGCCTCGGCGTCGTCCAATATCGAAGCGACCCTGACCAAGGTCGGTTCGATCATCGGTACTCCCGCCTTCCTGTCGCCGGAACGCGCCAAGGGCATGGAAGCGGATCATCGCAGTGATATCTATGCGCTCGGTATCATCGCCTACTGCATGTTTTCCGGTAAGCTCCCCTACCTCGGCGAACCCATGTCACAGTTGTTTCAGCATCTGGAAGGCAAGGCAAGACCGGTGCATGAAGTGCGCAAGGAAGTGAGCCCGCATATCGGCCTGCTGGTACAGAAGTTGATGGCGGTCGAACTTGACGATCGGCTGCAGACCATGGAAGAAGTCGCCGAGGCCATCAAGGAAGTTCAACAGAAACTCACCTGAACGAAAGGTAAGCCCCATGTCCATGCAGACCACAATCGAAGAGAAGCTCGCCAGCGAGTTCGACGTCGACTTCCTGCAGGTCGAAAACGAAAGTCACATGCATAAGGTGACGCCGGGTTCGGAATTGCACTTCAAGGTCACGATCGTCAGCAATTCGTTCAATGGCCAGATGTTGATCAAGCGTCATCGCATGGTGAATAGTGCACTGCAACAGGAAATGCAGCAGATACATGCGCTCGCGCTGCACACCCTGACGCCGCGGGAATGGCAGGCGCGCTCCGGCAGTGTGGCGGATTCACCGAAATGCCGTGGCGGCGGCAAATAACAGTAAGGCCTGGTTCCGGGGAAACTCAGATCAAGCCCCTGCCGATGGGGTTGGTGTTGTAGATCGCGGCCAGTATTGGCATCAAATCAAAACCGAGTTTTTTGGAAAGCGCCAACGCCTTTTGCAGGTTTGCCGACATATCGTTCGCCGCCGTGGCGGCGCGGACACCATGAATAACCCTGTTTTCCAGTCCCGCCACCGGCAGGCACAGGGCCCTCTGGGCGAACACCTGACGGAAATCCCGGTAGAAACGTTTGAAATCATGGTCACTGTCGATTAGCAGGTTACAGGCGAGGGCGCCCTGGTCCGAGACCAGCTCGTAGAGTCGATTGATGATCACCTTAGCGAGCAGCCATGCCGGTGATTGTGCACCGTTAAAAACGTCGACCAGCACCAGGTCATAGCTTTGCTCGCAATGCGCAATGAATTCGGATGCGTCGGCGTGAACGTAGTCGAGCCCGGTCGCTGCCGCTGGCAGGATGTTCATTTCCAGTAACCGTTCGATCAGCTCGGCATCGATATCGACCGCGGTAATCTCGGTTTGCGGGTAGTGGTGACGCAGGAAGTGCAATAACGACCCGGCGGCCGTACCCAGCATCAGAACACGCTGCGGCACAGGCATAAACAGCAACACCGACATCAGGTACTTGAGATTTTCGAGTTCGAGGCAATGCCGGTTTTCCAGGTTGATGACGCTTTGCAGCGCCCTGTCGTGGCTGCGTAGTTCCAGTCGCCCGTCGTGGTAACACATATGAATCGAGTTATATGCCGTCTCGATCTTGAAATTTTGCTGTCTGTTATCCATATTTGTTAGCATACAAAAATTACTGGGCTGTCCGGGGTCTCGATGAGATTTACCAAACCATTACTGATTACCAAACTGAAAGCAACCGCGGTGCACCTCAGCATGAGCGTCGCCGTGTTTATCTACCTGGCTTACCAGATCTACTACAACTGGTATCCCGAACCCTATTTCTCGATCGATGGCGGTTGGCAGGGAATCCGCCTGGTCGGCGCCGTGGACCTGGTGCTCGGCCCGTTTATCACCTTTTTGATATTCGATCTGCGCAAGCCTCGCAGGGAAATTTTGTTCGATTTGCTGGTGATCGTAACCATCCAGACCGGCGCGCTGGCCTACGGTGTCTATACCACCTACAGTCAAAGGCCGATTGCCATTGTCGTGATCGATCAATTCGTGCTTTCGTCTACCATGGAACAGTACGGCGGAACCTTGTCCTCGGCCAGCGAGCTTGAACGATTTAGCGACCAAAAACCTCCGATTGTCTACTCCGATTTCCCGCTTGATCGGGAGGGTATCGACGAGGTCCAGCGCATCAAGCTTGAAGATAAGGTGCTCGAGCATGCTCAGATCAACCTCTACAGGGGGCGCGCGGAACTGAAAATGGCGCTGCTAAAGCGGCAGATGGGGTATTTTGATCGCCTCGATTCTTCGCAATCGCGGGAGGCACTGGAACACTGGCTCGGGCAAAATCAGAAATCCATTGACGAGATCATGATCGTGCAATTCCAGGGGCGTTACGGCAACGCCTGGCTGGTTTTCGATGAGGAAGCCAAATACCTTGGTTATTTTCGATACGTTGCCCCGCCCGCCACCGGTAATACGCCGGAATGACGCGGGGTTGTTGGAAATTGGTCGATACTATTATAAAATCCCGTGCCTTTTTGAGTGAGTCGATATTCCGTCGGCTCGGGCCGACGGAATAGTTTAACGGAGACAAGCATGCCAATTTACGAGTACGTATGCAACCAATGCGGGCACGCGCTCGAGGCGCTGCAAAAAATCAGCGAAGCGCCGTTACGCGATTGTCCCGCCTGTGACGGGGACACATTGAAAAAGATGATTTCGGCGCCGGGCTTTCGCCTCAGCGGCTCGGGCTGGTATGAAACCGATTTCAAATCGAATAATCAGAAGAACCTTTCGAAAGGGGATAGCGCCGACAGCGGCAGCTCCTCTTCGACCGACAAGCCGGCGGGCGGTGAGTCCGCCAAAGCCAGCGGCAAAGACAACAAGGCCGGCAAAGAGGCCGCCGCCTGACAATCAGCCCGGCGTTCTCGTCGGGCCTTGCCCATTAACTCTACTCGGATCAGTCGCTATGCGGACGCATTATTGTGGTGAACTCAATCGACAGCAGGTCGATCAACAGGTCAGTGTTTGCGGTTGGGTCAACCGCAGGCGCGACCACGGCGGCGTTATCTTTGTCGATCTGCGCGATAAAAAAGGCCTGTTGCAGGTTGTTTTCGACCCCGACGACGTCGCCATGTTTGCCCAGGCCGAGACGCTCAGAAACGAGTACGTGATCCAGGTTGAAGGGCGCTTGCGGGTACGTCCCGAGGGCACCCACAACCCGGAGATGGCGACTGGCGAAGTGGAGTTGCTGGCGCACAAGCTGGATATACTAAATGCCTCGGAAACCCCGCCTTTTCAGCTCGATGAAGAAGACGTGCACGACGACAACCGCTTGCGCTACCGCTACATCGATCTGCGCAAACCGGAAATGCAGTACCGTATGCAATTGCGCGCAAGGGTAACGCATTTTCTGCGCAGTTGGCTTGAAAGCAATGAATTTCTCGATATCGAGACGCCGATGCTGACCCGCGCCACGCCGGAAGGCGCCCGCGATTACCTGGTGCCAAGCCGCACGCACCCGGGCGCTTTCTTCGCGTTGCCGCAGTCGCCGCAGTTGTTCAAGCAGTTATTGATGATGTCGGGAATGGATCGCTACTACCAGATAGTACGTTGTTTTCGCGATGAAGATTTACGCGCCGACCGCCAGCCCGAGTTCACCCAGCTCGATATCGAAACCTCGTTCATGGATGAGGCCGCTATCATGGGAATGATGGAGGCGATGATGCGCGCGCTGTTCGCCGAGGTGATGTCGGTCGATGTCGAGGATCCGTTTCCGCGCATGAGTTGGGCCGAGGCGATGGAGCGCTATGGTTCGGATAAACCGGACCTGCGCATCGAGCTCGAGTTGCAGACTATTTCGGATGTCCTCGAGGATGTCGAATTCAAGGTGTTTTCCGGTCCCGCGTGCGATCCCGAGGGGCGCGTTGCGGCGCTGCGAGTACCGGGCGGTAACGACCTGACGCGTAAGGAGATCGACGAATATACCGCTTTCGTCGGCCATTACGGTGCACGCGGGTTGGCCTACATCAAGTGCAACGATGTCTCCCGGGGTCGCGAGGGCCTGCAGTCACCCATCCTCAAGTTTTTGCCCGACGATGCGATTACCGCGATTCTCGAACGCAGCGGCGCCGAAACCGGCGACCTGATTTTCTTTGGCGCCGACAAGGCGAACGTCGTTAACGAATCGCTGGGTGCGCTGCGCATCAAGATCGGTCATGACCGCGGCCTGGTCGAAGCGGGCTGGCGCTTTCTGTGGGTGGTGGATTTCCCGATGTTTGAGCGCGATGATCGTGAGAGCCGCTGGAATGCACTGCACCATCCCTTTACCGCGCCCGCGACCGACAACCCCGACGAACTCGAGGCCGATCCAGGCAAGACGATGTCACGCGCCTACGACATGGTGTTGAACGGCACCGAACTCGGTGGCGGCTCGGTGCGGATTCACAAGATGGATATGCAACAGCGCGTCTTCACCCTGCTCGGTATCTGCGAACAGGAAGCTGATGAAAAGTTCGGATTCCTGCTGAATGCGCTGAAATACGGCTGCCCGCCGCACGGTGGTATCGCCTTCGGCCTCGATCGCCTGGTTATGTTGATGGCGGGAGCGACCTCGATTCGCGATGTCATGGCCTTTCCAAAAACACAGACCGCGTCCTGTCTGCTTACCCAGGCGCCGGCGGCGGTAAGCGAAAGGCAGTTGCGTGACCTGTCGATACGGTTGCGCAAGCCGCAGGCCGAAGGTTAGCAAAGCTCCGGTTCGCCCGGATCTGACCGGAGCCTTCCCGGCGCAATTGGCACCTGCCGCGGCAGGTGATAGAATTTTCTATCCGTCTGACACAACGAGTAACTATGGCCGCTACAGCAATCGACTTGCAACCCTATGCGTCACTGGACGATCAGGATTGCGAACAGCGCATTCTCCGCGCGAAGCAAATTCTCGGTGATCGGGTTGTTATTCTCGGCCACCATTACCAGCGCGATGAGATTTTCAAGCACGCCGATTTTTCCGGCGATTCGCTCAAACTTTCGCGCCAGGCTGCAGACTCGAGCGCGGAGTACATCGTCTTTTGCGGCGTCCATTTCATGGCCGAGGTCGCCGATATCATTTCTCGGCCGCAACAGGTTTCTATCCTGCCCGATCTGTCCGCTGGTTGCTCCATGGCCGACATGGCCGATCTCGAGCAGGTGCGCCGCGCCTGGCGGGAGTTGGGCACGGTGCTGGACGCGGATGAATCCATCACCCCGGTTACCTACATCAACTCGGCGGCGGACCTGAAGGCGTTTTGCGGCGAGCACGGTGGCATCGTCTGCACTTCGACCAATGCGCAGGCTATTCTCGACTGGTCGTTAGAGCGCCGCGAGAAAGTATTGTTTTTTCCGGATCAGCACCTCGGTCGTTATACCGGTTACAAGATGGGTATCCCGCTCGAGGATATGGTGATCTGGGATTATGACCTGCCCATGGGCGGGCTCACCGCGGAGCAGATCAGGAATGCAAAGATGATCCTGTGGAAGGGATTTTGCTCGGTGCACCAGATGTTCAAACCCGAGCAAATCGAAAACTTCAAACGCGAACACCCGCAAGGCTTTGTTATTTCGCATCCCGAGTCCAGTTTCGAAGTCTGCCAGATGTCCGACTTTGTCGGCTCGACCGAGTATATTATCAAGACCATAACCGCCGCCGAACCCGGCACGAAGTGGCTCGTGGGCACCGAGTTGAACCTGGTCAATCGACTGCACCAGACCCTGGCCAGCGAAAACAAGATCGTGCAATTCATGTCGCCGATGGTTTGCATGTGTTCAACCATGTTCCGCATCGATCCGCAGCATCTGGCCTGGGTGCTGGAAAACCTGGTCGAAGGTAATATCGTGAACCGGATTTCGGTGGCAGCTGACGTCGCCGATAACGCACGGATCGCTTTGAAGCGCATGCTCGATATCTAACCGGAATAAGGATTCGGCATATGGCTGACGAAGAAAACGCTTACACCTTCGCCACTACCGCCACCCGGCAAGTCAACCTGGGTTTGGACGACGACGGTTTCAAGATGTGGCGCGGCGAACGTCTGCCCGAAGTTACGCTGGCCTATGAGTCCTGGGGCGAGTTATCCGCCGCCGCCGATAACGCAATTATCATTTTTACCGGCCTGTCGCCCAGTGCGCATGCCGCGTCATCGCCGCTGGACCCTTCTCCGGGATGGTGGGAGTACATGATTGGACCCGGCAAGGCGATCGACACGGATCGCTTTTTCGTGGTCTGCGCCAATTCACTCGGAGGCTGCTACGGCAGTACCGGGCCGGGGTCGATAAATCCCGAAACCGGGCAATGCTACGGCGCCGATTTCCCCGATGTTACCGTCGAGGATATCGCCAGCTCCGGTTATCACCTGATGCGCGAACTGGGTGTCGGTAAATTGCACGCCGCGGTTGGTTCGTCGATGGGCGGCATGTCGTCGATCGCCTACGCGATGCAGTATCCGGGTGAAATCAACTATGTCATTTCGATCTCGGCCGCGACCCGGGCGCTGCCGCTGACGATTGCCTTGCGTTCGTTGCAGCGTGAAATCATCCGCAGCGACCCCGACTGGAACCAGGGCCGTTATGGTGATGACAGCAAACCGCTGGTGGGCATGTCGTTGGCGCGTAAGCTCGGGCTGGTTTCCTACCGTGCCGCCGACGAGTGGAACTCGAAGTTCGATCGTAGTCGATTGCCGGCGGAGAAGCTCAGTGGAAAACGCTTCGGGCACGAGTTCGAGATCGAAAACTACCTCGAGTACAACGCGCAGAAATTTACCAACAGCTTCGACCCTAACAGTTATTTATACCTGTCGCGCACAATGGACTGGTTCGACATTGCCGAGCATGGCGATTCGCTCGATGACGGCATGTCGAAGCTCGACGTCAGGCGCGCGCTGGTAGTCGGGGTGACTACCGATATACTGTTTCCGCCCCGGCAGCAGAGAGAAATCGCCGATCTGATGCAGGCGACCGGCACTGCGGTTGATTACGTCGAGATTGATTCGGTCAACGGCCACGATGCCTTTCTGATCGACGACGAGCATTTTTCGCCGGTCGTCAAGAAATTCCTCGACGAGTCTCTCTAACCCTGAATCTTCGGGGAAATCCTGCGGACCGAATCCCCGAGTGCCCGGACAGCATGTGGGACGGGATGATGGCTACGAAGGTTCGATATGCAGCGACTTCGGTCTCCTGGCCATCGAGATCAGCCCCTTTTGGACCAGGTCCTGGTAACTGTGCACCGCGTTGCGGGTCGTGGCCTTGCAGTAGTAGAGCGCGCTGTCGGCCTGGTCGATGAGTTCGTCCATGGAATGGGTTTTGTCGAACCGGGTGTAGCCGATACTGACGGTTACCTGCTCGCCATCGGGAAAGCCATAGGAGGCGATTTTTTCGCGGAAGCGCTCGAGCGTTTGTTGCGTCTGTTCGGGAGTGATGTCCATCAGAACCTTCGCAAATTCTTCACCGCCATAGCGAAACAGCAAATCGTTTTCCCTGAATGAATCGCTCGTCAGCTGTGCCAGTATCCGCAACACTTCATCGCCAAACAGGTGCCCCTTGCTGTCATTGATCAGTTTGAAATGATCGATATCCAGCATGACGTATACCGTCGGCGCGAAATTGATGGCGCGACGCTGAAAGTGGCCGCCGCGGTCGAGCAGTTGCGGGATTTTTTCGTTAAAGGCGCGCCGGTTGTAGAGACCCGTCAAGGCGTCACGGTAAGTTCCCTGCAGCATTTGCAGCTGGTGGCAATAAAAGTGAAGCAGAAACTGCAGGTAGTCTTCTTCGATTAACTTGTCGGGATCGCTGCACTTGACCAGCAAAACGAAGTGCTTGGTGCTGAGAGGTTTGTAGCTGCAAAACCAGCCCTGGAGGGTGCTTTCGTAATACCAGGTAGTCTGGTCCTGCGCGCTGAACAGTTGGTCCAGGACCGTCAGTATCTGTTCGTCGACGTTTTGATCGAGCGCGCCATTGGGAGCTAACCGATTCCAGCGCTTGTCGCTGTGCTTAAAAACCTCGATCTGGATCTTATCGGCATGGCCGGGCGCAGTCTGTTGCTGGAACGCCTCGTATAAAAGCTCGGGATCATTGATCTTTGCAGCGCGTAGAATGAAGAGTACTTGCATTCGGCCATATTGCCCTTATTACTCAAACCATGTAATTTGAGAGCAGGCCTGATGAAAATCCTTGGTCGTTCGAGAATCGATTCTAGCCCGGAGAATTCATAAATATGCGCAAAAATCGTGCAGTATATTGATTTCACAAGGAAATATCCGAAGAAGTCTCGTATCGGTGATTACGAGCGACTGAGGATATATTTCTTGTGGAATCAATAGACAATCGAGATTGTGCATATTTATGAATTTTCCGGGCTAGAGACCGACCGGACAAAAGTCAAAATGACTGAATGAGGCGAGGCTACGGTGGCCTGCGCTAGCGTTCGAGATATTGCAATTTGTCTGCCACCCCATCCCATTCGTCGGCGTCGCCGGGCGAGGGCTTGCTGGCTGTTATCACGGGCCACTGCCGGGACAGTTCTTCGTTCAGCTCGAGAAAGTGCTCCTGCCCGTCGGGTATGTCGTCTTCCGAGACGATCGCTTCGATGGGACATTCCGGTTCGCACAGGGTGCAATCGATACATTCCTCCGGATCGATAACAAGGAAATTAGGACCCTCGTGAAAGCAGTCGACCGGGCAGACGTCTACGCAATCCGTATACTTGCACTTGATACAATTTTCGAGAACGACAAATGTCATTATTTACCTCTGCTACAGGGTTGGATATGACCGAGTCAAAATTGACGGCCAAAATATTCAAGGTGGTTATCGTAATACTGTTTCACGATTTGGCAAGACTTTTCAAACGATAAATCAGATCGAGCGCCTGTCGGGGCGTCAAATCGTCGACGTCGATCGCATCGAGCTCGTTGCGCAGGACGCTGACCCCGGACGGCTCGGGCAGCGGCAGTTCGCTGAACAGGTCGGGCTGCGATTGTATCGATTGCTGTTCCAGTAACTGCAGCTTCTGGCGCGCCAGCGCGATTGCCTGTGCGGGAATGCCCGCCAGGCGCGCCACCTGTAAGCCGTAGCTCTGGTTGGCCGGCCCCGCCTTGACGCTGTGCATGAAGATGATGTCGTCGCCATGCTCGATTGCGTCGAGGTGTACGTTCTTGATATTGGCGAACTGCTCGGGCAACTGCGTCAGCTCGAAATAGTGTGTCGCGAAGAGCGTCAGGGCGCGCGTCTTCTGGGCGAGGTGGTCGGCGCAGGCCCAGGCCAGCGCGAGCCCGTCGAAGGTGCTGGTGCCGCGGCCGATTTCATCCATCAACACCAGGCTGTTGGCGCTTGCGTTGTTCAGTATGTTGGCCGCCTCGGTCATTTCGACCATAAAGGTCGAGCGCCCGCCGGAGAGGTCGTCGCTCGCGCCGATGCGGGTAAAGACCTGGTCGATCGGCCCGAGCACTGCCCTGCGCGCGGGCACGTAACTGCCCATGTAGGCGAGAATCACGATCAGCGCGGTCTGGCGCATATAGGTCGACTTGCCACCCATGTTGGGCCCGGTGATCAGCAGCATGCTGCTGTGCTCGTCGAGGTGAAGGTCGTTGGCGACAAAGGGTTGATCGAGCGCGCGCTCGACGACCGGGTGCTTGCCGGCCTCGATGTCGAGCAGGCGTGCGCCGGTGAGTTCCGGCGCGCACCAGTCGTGTTGATTCGCGCTGTGCGCGAAACATTTGAGTACGTCCAGCTGCGCCAGCGCCAATGCGCATTGTTGCAGCGGCGCCAGGCCTTCGCCGAGCTGCGCCAGCAATGCCTCGTAGAGGTGTTTTTCACGCGCCAGCGCGCGCTCGCGCGCGCTCAGCACCTTGTCTTCGAAGGACTTGAGTTCGGGCGTGATATAGCGCTCGACCGCTTTCAGGGTTTGCCGGCGCAAATACTCGGTGGGCACCGCGTCGGACTGCGCCTTGCTGACCTCGATGTAAAAGCCGTGTACCCGGTTGTAGGCGACCTTGAGCGAATTTATCCCGGTTTTCTGCTGCTCGCGGGATTCCATGTCGACCAGGAATTGATCGGCATTGGCGGAGAGCGCGCGCAATTCATCGAGTTCGTGATCGAAACCGGTCTTGATGACGCCGCCATCGCGGATCAGCAGCGGTGGTTCATCGATCACGGCCGCGTCGAGTAGCGCCACCACGTCGGGGTGGGTGTCGACCTGTTGCGCCAATTGCTGCAACAGGGGGCTGTCGATGTCTGCCAGTTGCTGCTGCAGCTGCGGTAGCAGTTGCAGCGTCGCCGATAGCGTCGACAGGTCGCGCGGTCTCGCCGACAGCAGCGCCACCCGCGCCAGGATTCTTTCGACGTCACCGATCTGGTCGAGCAATTCGCCGAGATTCTCGTACTCGTGGTTGTCGAGCAGGCATGCGACCGCATGATGGCGCTGCCGCACGAGCGCCTGATCGCGCAAGGGTTTCTGCATCCAGCGCGTCAACTCGCGATGCCCCATCGCCGTACTGCAGTAATCGATGATGCTGAGCAGGCTGTTTTGCGGTGATTGCTCGTTGATCGAGCGGGTCAGCTCGAGATTGCGCCGACTGTTGGCATCGATCAGCAGCAGGTCGCTTACCGTTTCATAGCGTAACGGCTGCAGGTGATGAACCTCGGTTTTGAGCGTGTCGTTGACGTACTGCAACAGGCAGCCGGCGGCGTTGATCGCAAGCCTGGCCTCGTCGATGCCGAAACCCTGCAGGTCGCGCACGCGGTATTGCCGGCACAGCAGGCGATTTGCGCTGTCGAGCTCGAAATACCAGGGCGGCATCGCGTGCGCCTGCTGCAGCAAGGCCGAATCGAGCGGCGGCGCCTGCGCTTCGCAGTAGAGGATTTCGGCGGGATCGAGGCGTACGATCTCGCCGTTGAGCAAATCATCGCTGTCGAGTTCGCTCAGGGTGAAACGGCCCGAGCTGATTTCGAGCGCGGCGAGCCCCCATCTGGATTTTTGACGGAAAATGCAGCACAGCAGGTTTTCACTGCGGTCCTGCAACAAGGCTTCGTCGGTGAGGGTGCCGGGTGTCACCACGCGCACCACTTTGCGCTCGACCGGGCCCTTGCTCGTCGCCGGGTCGCCGATCTGCTCGCATATGGCGACCGATTCACTCTTGCGCACCAGTTTCCCCAGGTAGTTTTCGACCGCGTGGTAGGGTACGCCGCACATCGGGATCGGCTCGCCCGAGGATTGACCGCGTTTGGTCAGCGTGATGTCGAGCAGACGCGCGGCCTTGCGCGCATCGTCGTAAAACAACTCGTAGAAATCACCCATGCGATAGAACAGCAGCGTATCGGGATACTCCGCCTTGAGGCGCAGATACTGCTGCATCATTGGGGTGTGAGTATTTTTTAAGCCTTTGGATTTACTTGAATTTTCCTTAGATAACTTATTGTTTTTAAGATCAATATCAGGCATTTTACAAATCAGCGCGTATTATCCAGTTTCAAGAAATTTCACCCAATTGCAAATATTAGTGTAGGTAAAAGTGTAGGTTTGATATGCTGTTGGTGTGTGTATATAAAAAAACCTACACTAATTAGTCGAATCGGGCGATGCACGAACACCACCCGATTCTGACAAAGCGAGACTTAACAGGAGCATCGCAGTGCCTACAAAGCAGAATAGCAAACCGTTATCCTTTAGAGCAATCGATTCCATGAAGCCCGGTTCCAGGGATTTGTCTGATACAGGCGAATACCGGGGACTGAGGGTATCCTGTGGAGCCGCAGGCACGAAATCTTTTTTTTATCGATACAGGTCTCCTGTAACCGATAACCTTAGTAGATTAAAATAGACTCTACCGAAACAAGTACCAAAATTAGTCCACCAAGGGGCAGCAAATGCCAATATATGGCAACATTGGCACCCTACTCCATCACTCGTAAGTTATTGATTTTTAGTTAATTCCCTGTTGTGGCGTGTTGAGTAGGTAAGGCCGTTAATCAATGGGTCCCTGGTTCGAGCCCGGGCCGGGGAGCCAACTCTCTTTTCCAAATCAATCAGTTACGTCGACTTTCGTCTCGAGACCCATAGACTATTAGTCCCCGGGTCACCGGCGGTGTGGTTTTCGGCGAAAAAACTCGAAAAGCTAACGCGGAATGTGTTTTAAATAGAAGCATCTTTGGCAGGCTATTATTTTTGTCCTTGAGCGATGGACCGTATCAGTTAAGAACAGCCAGGGCAAAAATAAAAATCGGCCATCTACTGTGTGCTGTAGATGTGTGTTCGGGGGCGAAGCCAGGGAACCGGCACTCGCTCTGCCCGCTTATTTTCGCACACAGGTTGCGCATACCAAGGCACAATGAAATCACCAGCTTTTCTGCAACCGCAAAGTAGGGTATAATTAATTTTTATAAGGATCTAAATAATAATAATTAAGAGAAGTTAACCCGGAAAATTCATAAATATGCACAATCTCGCTTGTCTATTGATTCCACAAGAAATATATCCTCAGTCGCTCGTAATCACCGATACGAGACTTCTTCGGATATTTCCTTGTGAAATCAATATACTGCGCGATTTTTGCG
>JAAEPH010000121.1 GCA_024232855.1 Gammaproteobacteria bacterium | reverse complement strand
TGGGCGATCAATCCGGACAACCAGTGGTTCGCGGTCGATTCCCTCAAAGGTTTGAAGAAGGCGCTCGACGAGGATCCGATCTACCAAGCCATGATGGCCGCCGGCGGCAGCTTCCAGGGTGGCTACGTCCATGCGACGGATCCCGAGGCCTCCGCGCAGATCATCCGGCGCCAGCTCGAGAAGAAAGGCCTGACCGACGCCGCGATTCATGCCCACCTGGGCAGCATCGTCAACACGCCGCAGAAGCTGAAAAGCACCCTGCTGCAGTACTGGCAGGGATATCGCGAGGTTGGCGACAAGGTTGAGAACGCGAACCGCATTGCCACCATGCAGGCCGCACTCGATGCCGGCAAGTCGATGGCGCAAGCGACGTTCGAATCCAAGGATCTGATGGACTACAGCCGGCGCGGCAATTTTATGATGCTGATCCACTTCACCGACATGATGCCGTTTCTCAACGCGCGGATGCAAGGTACCGACAAGCTGGCTCGAGCCAGCGGGCAGTATAAGAAAATCATCGCGATGAAGGTCGCAAAGATCGTCACCTTTTCCGTGCTGTTGGCCATGTGGAACGACGACGAGGAGCGCTACAAGGAATTGCAAGACTGGGAGAAAGACGCTTACTGGCACCTGTTCCCGGGCGGCAAGCACATCTGGATCCCGAAGCCGTTCGAGATCGGTATTTTCGCCGGCACCATTCCCGAGCGGATGTACCGTACCTGGGTGACCCAATCACAGCCGAGCGAAAAGCTGCTGTGGTCGCTGCGCCACAACCTGATGGAGACGCTCAACATCAACTACGGCATCCCGCAGTTCGCACTGCCGGTGGTCGAGGTTGCTATGAACCGGTCGCTGTATTTCGATCAGCCGATCGAGGGATTGGCCGACCAGCGCTTGCTGCCAAAAGAGCGTTACAACTCGTTCACCAGCAACACCGCGATGGAGATCGGCGACACCTCGCTGGCTAAATGGTTGAACCTGTCACCGAAGCAGCTGCAGCACCTCTGGAATGGCTATACAGGCACGATGGGCGCTTATGCGCTCAAGCTATCGGATATGCTGGTTCGTGGCGCGAGCGACGAACACCCGAGCCGTGAGGCTATTCAGGCGCACGACCTGCCGATCCTGCGATCGGTTTATCAGGGTGAGCGCGTCAAAGGCACCCAGTGGGCGACCGATTTCCATGACCGCATGAAGGAAGTCCGCGAGCTCCACGGCACCATGCAGAAATACATCAGCCAGGGTAAAGCCGATAAGGCCCGCGAGTTCCGCGTGGAGCACAAGGACAAGCTGAAATATCGCCGCATGATGGAGAAGGTGCAGAAAATGTTTTCCCAGCTGCGCACCAAGCGCGATCGCATCATGCGGGATGACAAACTATCGCCGGCGCAGAAGTACCGGCAAATGCAGGGCGTGCAGATGCGCATTAACGCCTTGGCCAAGAAGATCGAGGCCGAAACCCGGCCGGCGTTCGCGGAGTGATGCGTGTGCTTTTCCGGTGTAGTATCACTCATGATTTATTTTTTTTGGGTTCAATTATCTCGATACCCATGTAGCACGTAGGATTGAACCGCCTAAGTTCATCGCGAAGTTTTGGGAATATAACGTACTCATACACACCTTCGCCGTTCTCGGCTTCAATCTCTATCTTGAAGATTTTCAGTGAACATGGTTCAATCCTCACCTTATAGGCTCCAGCGTGAGGTTCATTACTGAGTGTGATATATATCTCTTTGGCA
>JAAEPH010000120.1 GCA_024232855.1 Gammaproteobacteria bacterium | reverse complement strand
CCATTTACAATTTACACTGGCAAACCAGAATAAAAATCCGTAGAATCGCGCCTTCCAATTTATGCGCCTGTAGCTCAGCTGGATAGAGTACTCGGCTACGAACCGAGCGGTCGGGAGTTCGAATCTCTCCAGGCGCGCCATCCCAAAAAACGGGCCCCTTAAAGGGTAAAGGGGCCTTTTTTTATGGGATGTCTCGATTAAAGAACAGGTTCGAATTCCAGGTTCGACAAAATCGCCCGGGGCCGCTCTCGTGCATCCCTGCGCCACGCGATACCAGCCCGTTTCTGTAGCGCAAGGGGCGATTCAATGGGAATCAAGGACTGAGTGGGACTGAGTATGTGTCCTGTTGTCTCCTCGACGGCAGGTAAAAATTTTGACGGACAAATCGTTTCGTTTTCTCTACAATCGCGCGGGTTTTCGGGGTTACCAGGTAACCTGAATCGATGCTATGAGGCGACCGGATTGATACACACCATCAGACATATATGGGCACTTTTACTGGGAACAGCCATCCTGTGGTTCGGTACCGGCATGTTGTACATCCTGGTCGTGATACGCGCCAGGGAGGCTGGATTTTCGACCGAATCCATCGGCCTCATGCAATCGAGTTACCAGGTCGGTTGGTTGATCGCCGCCCTGTTGATTCCTTTTCTGATTCGACACGTGGGGCACGTGCGGGTATTCGCCGCGGTTGCTGCGCTGGGATCAGCGGTTATCCTCACCCACCTGCTGCTCATCGACGCCTACGCCTGGATTGCAGAGCGCATGATCATGGGGATTTGTACTGCAGGTTTGATGGTGGCGACTGAAAGTTGGCTGAACGATCTCAGTGAAAACAAGGCTCGTGGTAAAACGATGGCCATTTATACCATTTTGAGCTGGGGCGCCCCGGTTATCGGTATCTGGGTACTGCGTTACGGTAACATATACGACAGTACTTTCTTCCTGTTGTCATCTGTCCTGTTATCCCTTGGGGCAATTCCGGTACTGGTTTCCGCATCGCGCACGCCAAGCCTGATTGCGGTAGAGCGTTTCAGCCTTACCCGCCTTTACCGGATTACGCCGGTGGGGGTGGTGGGAACGTTCATGGCGGGTTTGTGCCACGGGGGATTATACGCTTCCGCATCTTTGTACGGAGTGGCGATCGATTTATCCGTAGCGGAAATTTCGACCCTCAGTGTAACTGCACTGATAGTCGGTGTTTTGCTGCAGTGGCCGATTGCAATTGTCTCGGACCGAATAGACAGGCGAACGTTGCTTGTAATTACGGCCGGTTTGGCGACAGCCCCCGCGGTGTATTTTTCGCTCAAGTCGGCACTCTCGGTGACGGAAATCTATATTGCCGTGGGTACCATGGGTGCTTTTGTCCTCGGTCTGTACAGTCAGTGTATTGCTCACGTGAACGATCACCTGAAGCCAGGCCAGATTGTATCCGCCGCGGGAGTCCTGGTGTTGACCTACGGCATCGGCTATGCCATCACACCGGTTATTATTGGCTTTCTGCTTTCCCAGTCTTCCAGGTCTTTCTTTTGGGTCAATGCTACCTGTACCGGTTTTCTGGCGCTATTCGTTCTCTACCGCATGACGCGTAGAGAGGCTGTAAGCGATCAGGGTGAGTTGATCCCGGTTTCTACAGCGTCTCCTTATAGCACGGTAGTCAGTGCTGCCGAGGTATGGAGTAACGAGACCAGGATCGAGGAAGGTTCGGAATTCGATAAGATCAATGTTGTGAAATGAAATTTCCGGGTTAACAGGCAGTTGCAACACCTACGGTAAAAGTCCCCCGGAGTCATCACCTTGATATATCGCTTCCGGCAAACTATGTTCATATATACCTGAGGCCTGTTCGATTGGTGGATGGCTGCAGGAGTGGCGGGCAATACGATATCCGACCGGGTGTCGTTTCATTTACGCCATTGATAGAGTTGAAAATTGAAGGACTATACGATCCACCCACTCTTTAATCGGCCTAAACCGGCAGAAGATGAAAACCATCAGTCCAGCTGGAAGTTTCTTGCTGTCATCCCCGCCGTGCTGACAATCGTATTTTTCTGGTCGCAAATTAGTGGGATTCTTTCAGATCTCGACAAGATTGCTCCAACAGAGTTGCTAACAGCGCCAGTTGAAAAAGAGGTGGCCGCGGAAACTCCACGCGAGGCCAGCTCTGATGAAGTGCTGAGTCATGCGCTTCGCAGCGAACGACAGGGCGATCGGCAAATTGCAAACCTGGCATTCCAGGATTTATTGAGGCAAGTCGCGCTACCTGCTAGCGCTCAAAGCGATCGATCAGGTTCATGGCGAAAACTACTATGACCTGGAAAATGTTCATCGGGGGCTGGAGAAACTCTACCTGTCACAGGCCCGCTACGGTGAAGCGGTGGTTCAAACCAGGTCCCTGCTTGACTTTTACAAGCGTTACTACGCGGACAAGGATGCGCAATTTGCCTTCGTGGCGCCGACTGCGGTTCGCCTGGGTCATAACCTCATGAAGGCGGGCCGGAATAACGAGGCGCGTGATGCTTATCGTGTCGCTGTCGAGCTGTGGCGCTCAGCCGGTCAGCCGACTTCGGACATTGAATCATTTATCGAGGCGACCTATCTCCCCGGCGAGGCGAAACCCGATTCGAGCGGCAATCTCAGGGCCGCGGTCGAAGCCGTGCAGGTGGACGGCATCGTGGTGGAACAAATCAACGAAGACGAGTACCGCATCACGATTGCCGGTTTCGCCGACGATAACAAGCGGATCGCAGCCTATCTGAGGTTGCTTAAAAGCCAGGTGAGCACGCCTGACCTGAACCTGGTTGCAAGCGGGCGTCGCCAGGAAAAAACGGTCAGCGAATTTTCCATATCGATAAAGAAGTAGTAAGGTCTTCCGCGAGCCACGACCAACCCGCATTCCGCGTCAATGCGGCCTTCCGCTAAACCATCAAAGCCCCACCGGGATTCAGGAAATAATTGCCCTGCTGAGGATTCAGCTCTATGGCGCGTCTACAGGCAACAGCCGCCCTGGCATTCTCGCCGAGGGACCGATAAGTACTGCCCAAATTACTATGAATCGCCGCATTATCCGGATCCTGCCAGACCGCCTTGTTTCGGAGGAAGCAGTACAGCTCAGACAGGGAAAGGGGCGGATTGAGGCATCAGAAGAACCTATTTCCTGAGTAACCAGTTGAAAAAGAGGGTGGCAAGACAAGCCGCAAGTAACTGCACGCCCACGAAAGCGGCAATGTCGACGGGTTGAATGCCTGCGAAAGTATTCGAAAATCCGCGCGCGATGGTCACGGCGGGATTGGCGAATGACGTGGAAGATGTAAACCAGTAGGCCGCGGTGATATAGAGACCGACGGCATAGGGGACGGCTTCTGCACGCGATTTCAGGCAACCCAGAATAGTGCCGACCAGCCCGAAGGTGGCAACGAATTCCCCGACCCATTGACCAATGCCCGTGCGCGCGGTCGCGGACGGATCGATCAGCGGGTTGTCAAACATCACGTGCGCGACCAGAACGCCCGATATACCGCCCACAACCTGGGCAGTAACATAAAGCACGGAATTTTGTACCGAGATTTCCCGGCGTATCGCAAATGCAAGCGTCACGGCGGGGTTCAGGTGGGCGCCTGAAATCGGGCCGAAAACCAGGATCAGAACAACCAGGATTGCCCCCGTCGGTATGGTATTTCCCAACAGCGCGATGGCGATATTTCCACCCGCCAGCCTCTCGGCCATGATGCCGGACCCTATAACGGTTGCAAGGAGTGAAAATGTTCCTATCCACTCCGCTAACAGCTTGCGCTGCATGTGTTTATTCCCTGGTTGGTTGCGTGTACATGGCGAAAGCAATCTACCTTAATGACGGATTGCTGGGAAGCACTTTGGCGCTATCCCGTCTTATTCTCAGCCATCCCGGATCCCCCCGCTACGTCTTCCCGGCGAAAGCCGGGATCCAGAGTATCCTGATTCTCCGTTGTTAACCGGATATCCGAAAATGCACCCGGTTCGGCGCGGATACCGAAATACAAATAGCACTGATCAAGGGCGATTTCAGCGATGCGGCGCTTGCGATCGGGGAATCCCGGGCGCGTCTATTCGCGCGTATGAGATCTGCTTCAAAAACCGTTTAAAAAGAACTTTGCGGAAGGATTTCTCTGCTATGCTTTTTTCATGTCACAAAATGCCGAACTCAATGTCGATCAGCCTGTCATGCTCGACGACCTGGTCGACAGCGGGCAGGAACTGCCCAGTCTTCCCGAAATCCTTTTACGCGTGTCGGAGCAGCTCGGGGACGAAAACTGTAGTGTTGAACAAATCGGCGTAACCATTCAACACGATCCCGCGATCACCTCGCGCATCATGAAAGCGGTCAACAACAGCTGCGAGGGGCTAGCGAAGCAGATATCCTCGGTGGCTGAGGCGGTGAGCCTGCTGGGCCGGGAAAGATGCAGGAACATCCTCATCGGATCGGTGTTGAGGGAAGCCTTCGGCGACCAGGAAAACCCCGCCTTCTCGATGCAGGTATTCTGGCAGCACAGTATCAAGACTGCTCTCATCGCCCGTCAACTGGGCGCGCAGATCGAGACCATCAGCGACCCCGAAACGATGTTTACCGCGGGTCTGCTGCACGATATCGGTAAGCTGCTGTTGATCGACCGTTTTCCGCAAGCCATGCTTGACGCCGAGGAAACCATGATTCGGCGGCGCATCGACGAGTTGAGCGCGGAACTGTCGCAACTCGGCATGACCCATACCGCGGTTGGCGAAGCCTTGATGCAACACTGGGGATTGCCTAATATTCTCATCGACTGCGCGCGCTATCACCATGAAGCGGTGCACGACGGGCCCAACCGTCACGCCACGCATTTAATCTACCTGGCCAACCGTCTCAGCGAATACGTACCCCCACTGGACGAATCCGAAACCATAACCATCCTCGACGATATCGAAAACTGGAACATGGCAGCGGTCTCGATTGACCAGGTTGCCAGCGCCTGCCAGGATGCCGACGACCAGGTATTCGAGGTAATGGAGTCGTTCGGCATGGTGATGCTCGAAGGCGAGTAAGCGACACCAGCTTCCCGGCGGGAGTACCGCGGAACCGTTGTCAGCGGCTTAGTCAGTAACAATCTGCACGAATTCATGGCGCCTACTTTTGGTGTGCAGACTTTCGTGATCCTACTGCGTTTTCTAGGATTATGCAGTAGCGGGCTGCCGTAGCAGCTACTATCGCAAAAGGCCGCTCAAGATGTGAGATATGCGGGTTAGTCGGTGGGCCTGTGCTTGCCGATCTCGGACAACCAGATACCGCCGAGTACCAGCAACAGGGACAGTGCGTGATAGAGTTCGAATACCTCGTGCAGAATCAGCACCGCCAGGATCGATGCAAATACCGGCACCAGGTTGAAAAAGGGGCCGGCACGCGCCGGTCCTATCAGCTTCACCCCGTGTATGAAGCAAAGCTGCGCCAGCAGTGACGGCAAAATCGTGATCAGGGCGACGATTAACCAGCCCCGCGCCGTCGGTGCTTGCCAGCCTTGCAGCCAGGTTTCGATCGCCACCAGCGGTAGTGACACCAGCCAGGCGACAAAAGCCATGACCGCGAACAGGGCGATGGGGGATGCCTTCGGGCTCTTGCTCAGCCCCAGCGAGTAGGCGGCGTAGAACAGGCAGGCAACCAGCATGTATAAATCGCCGCGATTGATCGAAAATGTCGACAGTGTCTGCAGGCTCCCGCCCGTGGCCACGATGACGACACCAACCAGGGTGATGGTTACGCCCAGCGCCTGGATTGCGCGCACAGGCTGGGCAAAGGCGAGCAGGCCGCCGATGAGGACGAAGATCGGTATGGCGCCCTGTAGAATGCCGATATTGATCGCGCTGGTATGGTGGCCAGCGACATAAAACAGGGCGTTGAACAGGGTAAAGCCACAGCCACCCATGAGCGCCAGAAACGGCAGATGCCCTCGCAGCAGGGGCCAGTCGCGCCGAATCCTTGCGCGCGCAAACAGAAGCAGCAACAGCACTACGCCGAGCCAGCGCAGGGTGACTACCTGCATGGGTGAGATTTCGCCAACCGCGAGCTTGCTGAAATTGGCATTGAGCCCCCAGCACAGGGTTGCAATCGTGAGGAAAAAGAAGGCGCGTATCCGGTGGTTTCGAATCATGTTGACTGCTCTGCGCGGCGTACTATTTCGCGATGCAACGTATACAGACCGGTGAGGATGATGATGCTGAGCAGCATTGCGCTGAATCCGATGACAGGATTGTCGATGCGTTTGGAATCCAGGGAATAGGGCTGGCTGGAGATTAGCTTACCCCGTACCGGCGAGAATCATATCGGCAGCCTTTTCGGCGACCATGATCGTGGGTGCATTGGTGTTACCCGAGGTCAGGGTGGGGAATATCGAAGTATCGACCACGCGCAATCGATCGACGCCGTAGACGCGGCATTTCGCATCGACCACCGCGGTCTTTGGGTCGGGACCCATCATGCAGGTGCAACTGGGATGGAAAACGGTGTCGGCGCGCTGGCGAATATCCTCGATGAACTCGTCGTCGCTTTGCACTGCGTGGCCGGGTTTGGTTTCGCTTTCGATGAGTTCGGCCAGTGCCGGCATGCTCGCCAGTTGGCGTAGCAGGCGTGCACCCTCCAGCATCTGCGTGACGTCGTCATCGCTGGAGAGATAGTTGGGATAAATTTTTACCGGAACTCCTGGATCGGCGGAATCGATTTGCAGCTGTCCACGACTGCCGGGGCGGGTCAGCCCGATCGAGTTCAAAAAGCCGGGGAATGGATCGGGCTGCAGCAGCGGGCGGTCGCCCGGTGGCGAGCGGGTGTAGGTCATGGCCGCGAAATACATCTGTAGGTTGGGCCTGGGCCGCGAGGGGTGACCGCGCACGAAACCGCCCGCCTGGTTGACGCTTAACGACAGTAAACCGTTGCGCAGCAACAGGTATTGCAGGCCCGCCAGCAATTTTCCCGTCCACGGGCGTAACTGATTGTTCAGCGTCGGCACCCGCGAGCGATAGTAAATGCTGTAGTCGAGGTGATCCTGCAGATTGCGGCCTACTCCCGGGAGCTCGAACAGTGGTTCGATGCCGAAACCCTGCAACAGCTCGGCGTCACCGATGCCGGACAGTTGCAACAGTTGCGGGGAATTGATCGCGCCCGCGCTGACGATGACCTCGCGATTGGCCTTTAGCTGCTGTGTCTGGCCATTGCGTATATATTCGACCCCGTTGGCGATGCGATCGGTAAACAGGATGCGCGTTACCTGGGCCTGCGTAATGACTTCGCAATTGGGCCTTTTCAACGCCGGGTGCAGGTAGGCGCGCGCGGTCGACATGCGCCGGCCATCGCGCGCCGTGATCTGGTAATAGCCGACACCTTCCTGGTCGCCGCTGTTGAAGTCCGGGTTGTAGTCGATTCCGTTTTGCCTGGCCGCCTCAAAAAAACGCCGGCACAGCGGATGATACTGGCTGCTGACGTTGTTGACGTAAAGCGGACCGGAATCGCCGCGATACTCGTCACCCCCGTCCGAAAAGGTTTCCGATTTCCGGAAATAGGGCAACACGTCCTGCCAGCCCCAACCGGGATTACCGAGTTCGCGCCAGTCTTCGTAATCCTGTTGCTGGCCTCGAATGTAGACCATTGCGTTAATCGAGCTGGATCCACCCAGCACCTTGCCGCGCGGCCAGTAGCTGCGTCGATTGTTGATGCCCGAATCGGGCTCGGTTATGTACTTCCAGTTGACCTTTTCATCGTAAAAAGTCTTGCCGTAACCGATCGGTGTCTGTATCCAGAAACGCCTGTCGCTAGCGCCGGCTTCGACCACCAGTACGCGGTGCCTGCCACTGGCGCTAAGCCGGTCGGCGAGTACACAGCCCGCCGAACCGGCGCCGATTATGATGTAGTCGAATTCTTGGTGCACGTTGTAACCAGCCGCTCGGAAAACTGGATTATAATCAGTCCGATGTGTGCGTAAAGCACAACTTCCGGTTTCACACGGGGGGCGCTTGATGCATAATCTGGGCGCTAATCCGCCATCCTGGTGAGATTGGCGGATTATAT
>JAAEPH010000119.1 GCA_024232855.1 Gammaproteobacteria bacterium | reverse complement strand
GACGGCATGTTGCCCGAAACCAAAAAGTACCTGGATTCAGGTGGACGCGGCGGTGTCTGGACCAACGGCGATTTGCACCACCCGCACATGTCGTTTACCGATGGCACCTATGACGGTCGTTACCTGTTCATGAACGACAAGGCCAATACCCGGGTCGCCCGCGTGCGCTGCGATGTCATGAAGTGTGACAAGATGATCGAAATCCCAAATACCGCCGACATCCATGGTTTGCGGCCGCAAAAATATCCGCGTACCGGCTATGTTTTCGCCAACGGCGAGCATCGGGTGCCGATTCCGAATGATGGCAGCATTCTCGATGAGCCGGAAAAATATCACGCGATCTTTACCGCTATCGACGGTGATGAAATGAAGATTGCCTGGCAGGTGATGGTTGATGGCAACCTCGATAACTGCGACGCCGACTACCAGGGGCTGTATGCCTTCTCGACCTGCTACAACAGCGAGGAAGCAACCAACCTCGGCGGCATGATTGCCAACGAACGTGACTGGGCGGTGGTATTCGATATCAAGGCGATCGAAGCCGGTGTCAAGGCCGGAGACTTCAAGGAAATCAGTGGCGTGCCGGTTATCGATGGCCGCAAGGGATCGAAGTACACGCGCTATATTCCGGTGCCCAACAGCCCCCATGGTTGTAACACCGCGCCGGACGGCATACACGTTGTCTTCAACGGCAAGTTGTCGCCAACCGTAACGGTAATTGATGTACGCAAATTACCTGACCTGTTCGCTGACAAGATCAAGCCGCGTGATACGGTGGTCGCCGAACCCGAACTGGGTCTCGGTCCGTTGCATACCGCTTTCGATGGCAAGGGCAATTGTTTCACCACGCTGTTCCTCGATAGCCAGGCAGTGAAGTGGAACATGGAGAAAGCCATAGAAGCCTACAATGGTAAGGACGTTAACCCGATCATCGACAAGCTCGATGTGCATTACCAGCCAGGGCACAACCATACCAGCATGGGTGAAACCAGGGAGGCCGACGGAAAGTGGCTGGTATCCCTCAACAAGTTTTCCAAGGATCGTTACATCAATGTCGGTCCCCTCAAGCCGGAGAACGAGCAGTTGATCGATATTACCGGCGACCAGATGAAGCTGGTGCACGACGGCCCGACCTATGCCGAGCCGCACGACTGCATCATCGTGCGCGCTGATATCGTCAACCCGGATTCAACCTGGACCAAGGGCGATCCTTTCTGGGCCGAGGCCAGCGCCCAGGCTGAGAAAGACGGTATCGAACTGGGTAGCGGTACCGATTCCAAGGTAGTACGGGACGGCAACAAGGTTCGGGTCTACATGTTCTCGATTGCGCCTAGCTTCAGCATGGAGACATTTTCTGTAAAACAGGGTGATGAAGTGACCATTATCATCAGCAACATTGACTCGATAGACGATCTGACACACGGTCTCACCATGGCTAACTACGGCGTGGCGATGGAAGTAGGTCCGCAGCAGACATCTTCGATCACCTTTACCGCTGATCGTCCGGGAGTTCACTGGTTTTACTGCCAGTGGTTCTGTCACGCCCTGCATATGGAAATGCGCGGTCGGATGTTTGTCGAGCCGGCTTAAGGTTCGCGTGATATCGATACGGCATAAAGCAGTTTTGTCAGCCAGTCCGCGGGTGTTCCGCGGGTTGGCTGGCGGGCTGCTTTTTTGCCTGTTGATTCCTGCGTTTGTGGCAGATGCCGCGGAATGGCAGGTGCCACCCGGCAAGGGTACGTTGCAAAGCGCTATCGATGCCGCGAGCGACGGCGACTCCCTGTTGCTGGGCGCGGGAACCTATAGCGGTTCGGTCGATGTCCACCGTAGCCTGGTTTTGTCAGGCACCGGTGACGGCTCCAGTATCGTCGATGGCGAAGGTTCCTCGCATGTCATTCTTGTGTCGGCGCCCGACGTCACTATCAGCGGATTGAACCTGCACCATTCGGGCGAGGTCGCGGAGGATGAAAACAGTGGAATTTTTATCACCGATAAGGGCGCTCGTGCGCTTATCCAGGGTAACCACTTGCAGGATAATTTGATCGGCGTGTACCTGAAGGGCCCGCAAGCTGCGATAGTGCGCAACAACGTGAT
>JAAEPH010000118.1 GCA_024232855.1 Gammaproteobacteria bacterium | reverse complement strand
TAATATGTAAAATGCCCCGTCAGTATTGCGGGGCATTTTTTTTAAACCAATCTAAAAAGGGAGCACCTCATGAAAAACGAAGAATCTACTGCAGCGATTAACGAGCCCGCCGCTGGACCTGCTGGAGCCGCTGGAGCCGCGGGACCTGCTACCGACGCGGCGAGCGCAAAGCCTGTAAAGGCGGAGAAAAAACCGTCTTTTACCGTCTGCATGGGCAGAGGCATCACCACGCGCCGGGGCGTTCGCTCCGACGGGGACGCGGTCACGGCCAAGGATCTCGAAGGCGGGAAGGACACCCTAGCGGCATTGGTTAAGTCTGGTCACGTCGACAAAAACTAAAACTGGTGGGCTTGCGCGAGATAGCCGAGACTGACCTCGGCGCGATCCTCGAGGATAGCGCGCTCGGTTTCGGCTGGCCTATCACCTTAACCGATCCCGCGGGCGCGTCTGCATCCTTAACGGGTTTCTCTAACGACATACACCAGACCATAGACCCCGACACCGGGCAGGTAGTATCAGGCCGC
>JAAEPH010000117.1 GCA_024232855.1 Gammaproteobacteria bacterium | reverse complement strand
TAGTCATGAGAATGACATGTGGTTGGTCACTGGCCACCCTTAACACCAAAGAAATAAGAATCACAAGTGGGTGAGGCGGCAGGACTGTGGCCCCCACAGACACCACAGCCATGCCAATGACAATCGAAAGGCCACACGCCACCCCTCCCCCCATGCAAACATTGTGGTCGATCACTAGCCACCCCTAACACCTAAGTCATGAGAATGACATTTGGTTGGCCATTGGCCACCCCTAACACCTAAGTCATGAGAATGACATTTGGTAGGGCCCTAATCACTGGGCCCCCTAAAGGGGCCAGGGCCATGCCATGGGCCCAGGGCCCAAACCCTACACTCCATCCATACAAACATGCTGGTCGATCACTGGCCACCCCCAACACCTAAGTCATGAGAATGCCATGAGGTAGGGCCCTAATCACTGGGCCCCCAGTTATGAGAATAACATTTGGCTGGCCTGTGGCAACCCCTAACACCTAAGTCATGAGAAAGACATTTGGTGGGGCCCTAATCACTGGGACCCCTGAAGGGGCCAG
>JAAEPH010000116.1 GCA_024232855.1 Gammaproteobacteria bacterium | reverse complement strand
TTGATTCCACAAGAAATATATCCTCAGTCGCTCGTAATCACCGATACGAGACTTCTTCGGATCTTTCCTTGTGAAATCAATATACTGCGCGATTTTTGCGTATATTTATGAATTCTCCGGGTTAATAATTAAGAGAAGTTAATAATTAAGAGAAGTCGGCGACAAAGAACCGATTCTCCGAGATAAAAAAGGGGGCGGATATGGCATATTTCATGCGCGGCACAATCGTTGGGCTCGTCCTGGCTTTTTTTTGCGGCGGGTTGACGGCCAATCCAACCGGCCCGCAAGTCGTACATGGGCAAGTCAGCTTCGCGGCGACGCCAAACCAGCTAAACGTCACCAATTCCCACAACGCTATCATCAACTGGAACCAGTTCTCAATTGGAGCCAGCGAAATCACGCGCTTCATCCAGAATTCGCGAAACAGTAACGTGTTAAACCGCGTTACCGGGGGTAACCCATCCGCGATTCTGGGACAGCTCCTCTCAAACGGCAGGGTTTTCCTTATCAACCAGCAGGGCATTATATTCGGGCGCAACGCCGTCGTGGATACAGCGGGTTTGATCGCATCCACACTGGACATCAGTGACTCCGATTTTATCAACGGGCGCTTCGCCTTCGAGGCAGGGACGGATGCCGGCGACATCGAAAACCAGGGCATTATTCGAACCAGTTCAGGCGGCGACGTGTTCCTGATCGCGCCGAATGTGACCAACAGCGGCATCATCCAGACACCGGATGGGCAACTGACTCTGGCCGCGGGCCGCAAGGTCGTGCTCACCGGCGACGACCTCGATGGCATCCGCGTGGAGGTGCAGGCGCCTTCTGACACCGCGTTGAATCTCGGTGAACTGGTTGCCGAGCGCGGCGCGGCCGAGGTATTCGCGGGTTCAATCCACAACGCGGGAGTCATTGAATCGAACGGCGTTGAAGTCGATGAGCAGGGCAACGTGCGGCTGGTGGCGATGGCAGATATCGAACTCGCGACCGGCAGCTCGGTGACGGCAAATGGTGCATCTGGCGGCACCGTCGTGGTGCAAAGCGAGACGGGGACAACCTGGGTCAAAGGCTCGGTTTCAGCCACCGGTAGTGAGGGTCGCGGCGGTACGGTTCAGTTACTCGGCGAAAACGTGGGGCTGGTCGAGAACGCTTCGGTGGATGCCTCCGGTGAGACCGGTGGCGGTGAGATTTTGATTGGCGGCGACTATAAAGGGGGCGGCACCGTGCAGACTGCCCAGGGCACCTTTGTTGCCGAGACCGCCGAGATTCGTGCCGATGCCGTGGAAAACGGTGACGGTGGCCGGGTTATCGTCTGGGCGGACGGCGCGACACGCGCCTATGGCAGAATTAGCGCCCGCGGTGGTAATACCAGCGGTGACGGCGGGTTTGTCGAGACGTCGGGCGCAGCTTACCTCGACGTCGGTACCATCCCTCCAGATGTTGGCGCTAGCAATGGCGAGGGTGGCAACTGGTTGCTTGACCCATTCAACATAACCATCGTGGCCGGGATCGCTGGGCACAGCGGCACCCTCGATTTTGATACCCCGGATTTTGACGCGGACAACTTCGGGGTCGGTTCCACCATCTCCGCTGCGACAATCAACTTGGCGCTGGATGCAGACAACAATGTCACAATTTTCACCGGGACGGGTGGCGCGGAAGCCGGTGACCTGACAGTTGCCGCACCGATCTTGAAATCGGCAGGCACTCTGGATGCGGTCCTGACTTTAGAGGCAGCTGGCGATATTAATATCAATGCCACCATCACCGCCACATCAGGTCAAATCGATTTGGATATCGACTCGCAAACCCAGACATTGTTTAACCAGAATGTAGATTTGGGTGGCGGATCCCTGACCATCGAAAACGGCGCCTCTACGGTCAACGCGGGTGTGACCATTGATGCAGGCGAATTGACCGTCGGCACTTCCCCCGGACTAACCGCCAGCATGGTAATCGACAGTGCCACCGTGAATTTGTCC
>JAAEPH010000115.1 GCA_024232855.1 Gammaproteobacteria bacterium | reverse complement strand
GGCCGCTGCTTTGATGGCCCGCGGCGCCGATTTGAAAATCATGACTGACAGTGTCGAGGTGGGCCGCACAATCGCCGCGGCGGCCAGTCAAACCGGCGCCGGCTACAAGTTACTGATCGAGATCGATTGCGGGGATAACCGCGGCGGCCTGCAGCCGGAAAGCCCGGAATTGCTGCAAATCGCGGAATTAGTTACGAATTCCGCCGCCCGCCTCCAGGGGGTGCTTACGCACGCGGGTCAATCTTATGGCGTCAATAACAGCGCCGCAATCGCAAAGATTGCCGAACAGGAACGCGATGCCGTGGTCAACGCGGCCACGCGGCTGCGCGACAAAGGCTACGGCGTCGAAACGGTCAGCGTGGGCTCGACGCCGACCGCGCTCCATGCCGATGACTTGTCCGGCGTCACCGAGTTACGTGCGGGGGTCTACACTGTTTTCGACATGGACCAGCAGGCTCGTGGCGTGTGCAAAACCGGGGAGATTGCATTGAGCGTGCTCAGCAGTGTCATCGGGCACAATAAGGCCGCAGGCAAAATTTTACTGGACGCGGGTGGGTTGGCCCTGTCGAAAGACAGGAGCGCGGACACGTTCCGCCCCGAGGTCGGATATGGCCAGCTATGCCGCGTGGATGGCAGCCTTCTTCCCGGCCTGTATGTCACCTTGGTTAGCCAGGAACACGGACACGTTCGCGTCAGGGATGAATCCGACTACGCGCTTTTCCCGGTCGGTTCTCATTTGCGCATTCTGCCGGTGCACGCCTGCATGACCGCCGCCGCTTACGATCATTTCAACGTTTTTGAAAATGGCGCGGTTCTTGAAACCTGGGATCGCGTAAACGGCTGGTAGACGGATACTCCGCGTAACAGCCGTTGGCGCCGGCTAATCCTGCCCTTCGATTCCCCACTTCTGGTTGAGCGACTTGAAGAAACCGATTTCATTCTTCATGCGCATCCAGTTGTTGAGGAAGTTCAGCCACACCTGGTCGTCTTGCCTGACCATGAACGACAGCGGCAAACTGTTGGCGGTCTCCTGGAAAGGAATCACCAGCGACTCGTGCGTGGACGACAGCTTACCCGCTTCGAGCGTACTTGAAATGGTGACGTCAACCCGCCCCGCAAGCAATTCCTGCCAGTCGCGCGCCGGCGACTCGACTTCCTTGCGCTTTGCTTTCGGCAGCCTGCTCTTGACGAAATCCGCGAACGATGTGCCGAGGTTGTAACCAATCGTCACATCGGCCTGGTTCAAGTCACCCCAGGATTTGAAGCGGCTGGCCTGATCCTTGCGGGTAAGCGGTAGATAGCCGGTACGCCCCCAGGGAATGGTATAGCCGGCGGCCTTGGCGCGACCTACCGTCATCGAGGTTCCGGTCATGACGATATCGTACTTGTCGGCGACGATGCCGTTGATCAACGTTTTCCAGTCGGTGGGAACAAACTCGATTTCGACCCCCATGTCGGTGGCCAGCTGTTTGGCGGCATCGACCTGGTGACCCATGTATTCCTTGGTTTCGGGATCCTTGAACGACATCGGGTTGAAATCCCCGGTGGTACCCACGCGCAGCTTGCCGCTGTCGAGCACCTTGTTGAGCGCCGAGACATCGGCGGCACCGGCCGTGGCCGTCCCCAGCGCAAGTATCAGGCCCAGGGCCAGCGCTTGTAGTTTTTGTCTTAACATTTCTTTCTCCTCCTCGAATTTTAATTATTTGACGGCAGTCGAACATTGTCCAGGGCGGCCGTGTTGCCCGGGAATTTCGCGGTCAGGAACGCCTTCGCCGTCCGACCTGGCGCGCTCGCGGTCGCCGCTAGCATCGGGTAGTATGCAAGTCAAAATAAGAAAAGTCGATTTTCAAGCAACCCGGTGAGTCCAGCGATGCCCGAAGCTCCAGTCGTGTCCATGCAGGCAGTCAACAAGTGGTTCGGTCAGCTGCAGGTATTAAAGGACATCAATCTTTCCGTCTCCAGCGGGGAGCGCGTCGTCATCTGCGGCCCTTCCGGCTCCGGCAAGTCGACCCTGATTCGCTGTATCTGTGAACTCGAAAACCACCAGCAGGGCAGTATCGCCGTCAATGACAAGACCCTGGCAACGGGTCCTCACCGAGGCGCGAACCAGGGCGGCGAAGTCGGCATGGTATTCCAGCAGTTCAACCTGTTTCCGCACATGACGGTGCTGCGCAACCTGACCCTTGCGCCGATGCGGGTGCGCGACCTTTCGCGCGCCGAGGCCGAGGAACTGGCGATGCAATACCTCGAGCGCGTACGTATTCCCGACCAGGCACAGAAATTGCCAGGGCAACTGTCGGGCGGGCAGCAGCAGCGCGTCGCCATCGCGCGCAGCCTGTGCATGCAACCGCGCCTGATGCTGTTCGACGAACCAACCTCGGCGCTGGACCCGGAAATGATCAGCGAAGTGCTGGAGACGATAATCGAGCTCGCCGACGAAGGCATGACGATGATTTGCGTCACCCACGAAATGGGCTTCGCGAAGCGCGTCGCCGACCAGATGATTTTCATGGATGGCGGTGAAATCGTCGAACGGGCTGCGCCCGGAAAATTCTTTTCCAGCCCCGATCACGGGCGTACGCAACAATTCCTGAGCCAGATCTTGTCCCACTGAAAATAACGAGGCCGATATGAACCGGAAACGATTACTCGCAGCGTTATTGATCACATGCCTGCTGTTGCTTGCGGGCTGCGCCAGTTCGCAACAATGGGGCTGGTATGTCGTCAACCCGATGGTGCACAGGGGCCGCATCAACCTGCTTTTCCTGATGTCCGGCATTCCGTGGACGATCATGTTGACCCTATGCTGCGTACTGATATCGAACCTGCTGGGTTTCCTCATCAGTTTGCTGGGACTCGCCGAGCAACGCATCGCTCACCTGGTTTATCGTGGCTATGTCGAAGTTTTTCGCTCGATACCGCCGCTGGTGTCGATCTTCTGGGTTTACTACGGTTTGCCGATCCTGATCGACGTCGGCCTGGAGCCGTTCCCGGCCGGCATGCTGGCGCTGTCGCTGTATGGCTCGGCCTTCATGGCCGAAATTTTTCGCGGCGGGGTACAGTCGATCGAGCGTGGCCAGTTCGAAGCCTCGCGCACGCTCGGCCTGGGTTATTTCGACACCATGCGTTTCGTCATTTTCCCGCAGGCCCTGCGCCGTTCCCTGCCCGCCATCGGCAACCAGCTGGTAATCATGTTGAAGATGACGTCGCTGGTCTCGGTCATCGGCGTATCCGAGGTGCTGCGCCGCGGTAACGAGCTGGCGGTGACCGAGTACCGCCCGCTCGAGATTTACAGCTTCGTCGCGCTGCAATACCTGGTGCTGGTGTTAATCGTATCGGCGGGCGTGCGCAAGCTGGAAAGGCGCATGGGTTCCGATGAGCGCCAGTCCGGGCGCGCCGTCACCGAGTAGTTCAGCCGCTGACGTTTCAAGCTCGCAGCCAGTCCCGCGTGGCCGGGGCGCAGGCCGACAGCAGCAACAGGTTAACGAATTAGGATGACAGTTAACTTATCAGTACAATTATTGGCATTTCTAGCCTAGCCTTCGGGTAAACTCGGCCGATTTCCCCGAGAAATCATCATCCACTCAGTCTGTCTTTACCATCGCTTTTCCATGAGTTTTCGAGATGTCGAGGATCTACTCGCTGAACGCGGGATCATAGTCTCGTATGAACCCACTCGCCAATGCCGTGGCAAGTTTGGCCCAACTTACGCACGTGCACTGAAGAAACGACAAGGTCGATTAGGTGACACCTGGTATCTCGACGAGATGTTCATCGAGAACCGGGGCGTGATCTCGGGTTTGTCTGGCTTCGTTTCAACAATTTGACAATACCTGCACCAGGCAGACCTGGAGCGCTCGCTCCAGCATTCAGTCATTTACCGAACTTCTTAGCCTTCTTGCAATCCAAAACATACTTCCGGTTCAAATAAAATGGGGCTTATTCATGCATCAAATCATCACAGGTATCCTTCTTGCCTTCCTGGTCGCAACCTCGGTTACGGCGGGTGAAGGCATTCTCAGCGTAAAAAGCGCTCACTCGGTGTCCGACACCGCCGACCGACTCGAAGCCATCCTGGGCGCCAAGGGGATGTCGGTTTTCGCCCGCGTCGATCACGCAGCCGGTGCGCAGAAAGCCGGCAAGTCATTGCCGCCAACCCAGCTGCTCATCTTCGGCAACCCGAAAGTCGGCACCCCGCTGATGTTGTGCAGTCCCAGCATCGCAATCGATTTGCCGCAAAAAGCGCTGATCTGGCAGGATGCCGACGGTGTCACCTGGATATCCTACAACGACCCGCAGTTCCTCAAGCTGAGGCATAACACCCAGGGTTGCGACGCGGTATTGCAGAAAGTCTCCATGGCGCTCGGTAATTTCACCAGCAAGGCAGGCTCCGCCGAATAGCGGGGCCTTCGCGTGTTTGGCGATGCGGGCTAAAAGACGGCATCCGGGCCACAGAGGAAGCCTGGCGATACTGCTGGCGTTTGTTGCAAGTGTATCCGGCGCCGCGCAGCCCACACACCTGCTGGGATTTGTCGATACGTTTTGCAGCGACGAGCTCTATTGTTTCGAACTGCGGGTCAAGCCCGAGTTCCGCGGCGCGCTCGGTAAGCGTATCAAGGTTCGCTTCGGCAGCAAAACCCGTATTTTCGACCCCGAGAACTACGAACTGACCCTGGCGCAGCAAGATATCGTACCCGGCTCACACCTGCGCCTGCTGGTTGATTGCGAGACCGGCAGCGACGCCCTTACCTACCGCGCGAGCTACATCTGGGTCGGAGATTGAAGCGGGTTTACTCGCCGCCTCAAATCATTTTTATTTACAGTGCGCATAGACCTGTGTCCATTCCAGGAATTAGAGTGACAGTTTACTTATCTCATCAGGAATCTCGAATTAAGTTAACTGTCACCATAATTCCCACCATAATTCCACGGGGGTGACGCCTTCGTAAGAAAATGTCATAGCCGGATTTTTTCACCGGTTGGATCGTAACAAGGATGCAAGCTTGCGCTAGCGGAAATACGTTGACCAGCCACGGCAATTTCATATTTTGCGGAAGTCAGATCTTTGACCGCTGTTCCGGGCGGCACCGTTACATATCCGAGCGCTACCGCTGCTCCGAGAGTATGGCCGTAGCTGGCCGAGGTAACCCGGCCAACCACTTCGCGATCCCGAAAAATTGGCTCATTGTGGTAGATGAAGGCTTCGGAATCATCGAGCAGGAATTGCAGCAAACGTCGTTCGGGACCCTGCTCGCGCTTTCGCATCAGTGCCTCCCGGCCAATAAATCCTCCGGATTTATCGAGTTTGCTGGCAAACATCAATCCTGCCTCCAGCGGACTGTCAAAAGAACCCATATCGTGACCCCAATGACGATAGGCTTTTTCCAGCCGCAGTGATTCAGCCGCGTGAAAACCAACCAGTCCTGGAGGTTGTGCTTTCTCTCCCGAGAGTAATACCTCCATCAAGGCTCTTGAAAATTCTGTCGGGACGAAAATTTCCCACCCCAATTCGCCCTGATAGGTGAGCCTCTGGGCACGCACCCCGATACGACCGATATCCAGCTCCCTCGAGGTTCCAAAAGGAAAGGCATCGTTTGAAATGTCCGTAGATGTGTGGGCCGAAAGGAACTCGCGCGCCCTTGGCCCCATCAGCCCAACCGTTGCCTGGGCCGAACTGATATCGATTATCGCGACCCTCGCATTTTCCGGCACGTGGCTGGTCAACCAGCCGAGATCGCGCGGGGCCGTGGCGGCCGATGTCATCACCAGAAACCGACACTCGGAGAGGCGGGCAACCGTGAGATCGGCCTCGATACCCGCCCCTTCATTGAGCCACTGGGTATAAACGACACCGCCAGGGGCGACATTCATATCATTCGACGAAATGTTCTGCAGCAGCGCCAACGCATCGGGCCCTTCAACCTGGAATTTTCCGAAAGGAGACAAATCGAGCAACCCCAGATCATTACGCAACGCGTGATGCTCGTTCTCCCAATGGGTAAACCACGGCGCTCTCCCGAACGCATACTGGTAACGCGGTTCGACCCCGTTTGGCGCAAACCACATGGGTCTTTCCCATCCAGCGCTTTCGCCGAAGACCGCCTGACTTGTAATCCAGCGTTCGTGAAAAGGTGAGCAGCGCAGGCCTCGACCGAGTTGGCGCTGCTTGTAGGGCCAGTGCATCTCGTAAAACAGGGTGAGCGTCTCCGGCACCCGACCAAGGAGATAATCATGGTTGGACTGGAAAGACCCGAATCTCTTAACATCGACGTCCGCCAGATCGAACGGCGCCTGCCCCTGAATAATCCATTCGGCCAGCGCCTTGCCGACGCCGGGACCGCTTTGAATACCGGTGGAATTGAATCCACCGGCAACAAAATAATTTTTGACCTCCGCAACTTCGCCCATGACATATCGCCCATCGGGGGTGTAGGCTTCCGGTCCGTTGAAAAATTTTCGAATGCCGACATCCTGCATTGCCGGAACGCGCTCCAGCATCTTTTCCAGAACAGGTGTCAGATGGTCCTCCGGGAACGGAAGTTCGCTGAACGAAAAATCATCGGGAATGCCGCCTTCGGGATTCCATGCCATTGCGTTTGGCTCGGAAAATCCGACCAGTAGTTTGCCCGCATCTTCTTTATAGTATGCCCCTTCGTCATATACTCTTAACACCGGTAAATCGCTGGGCAAGCCGGGCATGGCATCGGTGACGATGTAGAAATGCTGGTTGGCCTGAATCGGCAAGTTCACTCCATGCTCCCTGCCAAAAGGGCGCGACCAAATCCCGGTGCAGTTGACGACAAATTCCGCCTTGACGATGCCGTGGTTGGTCCTGACTCCTGCCGCCCTGCCATCCGCCAGCAGGACTTCCTCGACTTTAACGCCTTCATGAATCATGGCTCCATGGGAACGCGCTCCCCTTGCAAGGGCCATCGTGGTGTCGATCGGATTGGTTTGACCATCACGCGGAGAATGGATGGCGCCGACGGCATCCTCCACGTTGAGAAGCGGCCAAAGGTCATGCAACTCGCCGACCGAAAGCTCATTTGCCTCGATCCCCAGTCCCTCGGCCACGTCGCGTTTGCGGCGTAATTCCTCCATGCGTCCGTCATTCAACGCCACCGCAATGGAACCGTTGCGTTTAAATCCCGTCGCCTGTGCGGTTTCCGTTTCAAGCTGTTCCATCAGATTCAATCCGTAAATAGCCAACTCGGTCATGCATGGCATGGCCTGCATTTCACTGACAAGGCCCGCTGCATGCCAGGTCGATCCGCAGGTTAATTGCTCTCGCTCGAGAACCAGTACGTCTTTGCATCCGGATTTCGCAAGATGATAGGCCACGGAGCACCCGACTATGCCTCCGCCAACGATAACCACTGTTGTCGATTCCGGTAATTTTTTAGCCATCAAATCTTCCCCAAAACAATGCGCTCGATGATTTACAAAGCACTCAAATCAGGCCCTAGTAAGATGTTCCATCCGTATCCAGGTTATGCTTTTCATCGTCCCTGATCGGAGGATTGAACACGCACATCAAGCGCAATTCTTCGAACGCGCGAAGACGATGCAGGTCATGATTGTCGAGAACGTACATGACGCCGGGCTCGATCGGATATTCCCGCCCACTGGCCTCGTCGGTGATCGCACCTTTTCCTTCAATACAATAAACCGATTCCAAATGATTGTTGTACCGGACTAGAAGATCCGTTCCTGCATTTACAATCGTATCCAAAAAGGCAAATCCCATCCCGCCTTTTTCCACGAGTAAGCGGCGGCTTTGCCCATTGCCCCAATTCACGTCACGATCGGTGCCGACGACATCGGAAAGTTTTCTGACAAACATGTTTGACTCCTGATGTTAAAAGACATTACTCATTGAGCAGGTTGTTTGGCGCGTTACCTCGTTTCCGATCAAAACCGCAGTTGACATCATCCACGGCGGAAGGCGTTGTATAAGTTTTCCTCATGAGGATCATTTTCCTGAATTGCCCCATGCTTATCCATGATCCAGACTTTATGCATGCAATTCCAGGCTGGCAATTGACTAATTTTTTGTTGATAATGAGTAAAACTCACGCGCCATGCCTTCAAAAAGCGACACTAGCTCAAAAACCCACCCGTCTTTCAATGCTTTGCGTTCCTTCGAAGCAACGGCACGTCTTGGCAGCGTAACATCCGCCGCGGCGGAGTTGTGCGTCACACCGTCAGCGGTTAGTCATCAAATTCATAAACTCGAAGATTGCCTGGGTCGGTCGCTGCTTGGGTTTATCAACGGCAAGCTCCAGCTATCCGATTGGGGCGCCACTTTGTTGCCGGGGCTGACTGACGGCTTTACCCACATACGCGAGGCAGTCGATCTGCTTGAACACCACGAGGAATATTCATCGCTCACCGTGGTTTTGCGGCCATTTTTCGCTTCCCACTGGCTCTCGCCAAGACTACTCCGTTTCTGGGACTCCCATCCAGATATCGGCCTCAGAATGCAGTACATGCTGGAGTCGTCGGAAAGTGGATATGGTAGTGCCGACGTGTCCATCGAATGGCACAGATTCAGACGGGAAGACGCGAACTGCGTAAAGCTCGTCCCCGGGTTTTTGACTACCTTTTGCAGTCCATCGCTGACGGCACCGAACGGGCCAATTTCTCGACCCGAGGATCTCGTCGGCCAGACCCTTTACCATGAGTCGGATGATAATTTGTGGCGAGAATGGTTAACCCTGGCAGGTGTCCCGGATCTTGTCCCCAGGCAGAGTATATTTCTTGACGACGGGACGATCCGCTTGCAAGCGGCAATCGAAGGGCACGGGGTCGATATGTCCGTCAAAAGCTTTCTTAAACATGAACTTGAAAATAATTTGCTTGTTGCGCCTTTTGACGACGTTCAGCTGGAGGGCTATTACTTCTTGATTCATCACACCAACCCGATCTCTTCAAATGCCCAAACGTTCCAGGATTGGTTGCTTGACCAGATTGCATTAGATAACAACGACAGTACCAACTCTCATTCGTAAGCATCTATAAAATTGTCCCGCTCCGACCGGGTTTTTGTGATCTGGTCAAAGCATAGTGTCATACAACACCTACCTTATATTTCTGCTCTAACCTCTTGGAGTGCTTGAAACTACCTCAACATGGCATTGATTTTACGTCACATGGTATTGAGATAAAATCGTTTTGATGAAAATTTGAGCAAGTCTATTATTCGTACACAGCATTTTGTAACCAACGGCGGTAAGCTCTCAACACAACTTTAAGTATCTTTAGCGACGGTAACAGAAACTCATAAGAAGAGAATACGTTCCTAATCTGGATCAAGCATTACTTCAGTCGTCCACGAAGTTGAGTTCGGGGGTGGCCGACGCGCACCTGCACGATTGGGCTTTGTTCCAATGTCCTCCGGGCTAGCTGCCTGAGGTTGAATCCATAGCTGCTACCTGCTGGTAAATTCGCCTTATATGAATGCGAATACGAGATGTTATAATATGAAATTCAAACAAAACTGAGGAGACGATTTAGATGAACAATAGAAAAGAATTCAAGGAATTACTAACCCGGGACGCTAAAAGCGGAAAGCTGGGCCGACGTGACTTCATGCGCTTCGCGGTAGCCGCGGGCATGACCATACCGCTTGCATCCGGCCTCTGGACCAGCGATGTTGCCGCGGCGACACCGAAAAAAGGCGGCAAGCTCCGGGTCGGCGCGCACGATATGAATACATCGGAGACTTTCGACCCAGGCAAGTACCTGAGTTTTAGCATGATCCAGCTCGCACACGCGCATCGCAGTTATCTGACCGAAATTACCGCTGAAAACGGGCTCGGCCCGGACATGGCGGATTCCTGGAGCGCGACCCCGGACGCCAAGGTATGGACCTTCGAGCTGAATAAAAATGCAACCTTCCACAACGGCAGGAAATTTACCTCCAAGGATGCGATTGCCTCGCTGAATCACCACCGCGGCGAAGAATCAACCTCGGCCGCGGCGGCGCTGTTGTCGTCGGTTGTCGATATCAAGGCCAAAGGAGATCATGCCATCGTCGTCGAGCTTAACCAGGGATTTGCCGACCTGCCCTGGATCATGACCGATTATCACATCGCCATTTGCCCGGCCAAGGATGATGGCAGCCTCGATTGGGAAGGGGGTGTCGGCGCGGGCCCCTACGAGATAACCGACTTCAAACCCGGAATCAGTGCTTTGTTGAAACGCCACGACGGCTGGCACCGCGAGGGTGCTTATTTCGATGAAATCGAATTCATCGGTCTCAACGATCCCAACGCGCGCCAGACCGCGCTGATCACCGGCGATGTGGATACGATCACCTCGGTCGATTTGAAGACGGCAGCCCTGCTCGGCCGCAAGCCGGACATTGAAGTTGATAATATACCCAGCGGATCCGCCGTAACACTGCCGATGTTTTGCGATGTCGCACCGTTTGACAATGTCGATGTGCGCCTGGCGCTCAAATACGCGATCGATCGTGAAGACATCGTCGAAAAGATCATGTTCGGCTCCGGTACCGTCGCTAATGACTACCACGTTTCCCCGGGCATGCCCTATGCACCAACCGATATCCCGCAACGGCCCTATGATCCCGACAAGGCGAAGTTTCACCTGGAAAAGGCGGGCATGAGTTCACTGGAAGTATCGCTTTCTGCCGCGGATAGCATACTACCTGGCGCGGTCGATATGTGCGTGCTTTACAGTGAACATGCGAAAAAGGCCGGCATCAAGATAAACGTGGTGCGCGAGGCCAATGATGGTTACTGGGCAGATGTGTGGCTGAAAAAACCCTGGACCTTTGTTAAATGGGGTGCGCGCCCAACGCCGGATAATATGTTCACGCTGGGTTACAAGGACGACGCACCGTGGAACGAATCGCACTGGCAGAACAAGCGTTTCAACGAGTTGCTGCTGATCGCCAAAGCGGAACTGGATGAGACCCGGCGTGCCGAGCAGTACCGTGAAATGTGTATGTTGGCGCGAGATGACGGCGGCACCGTGCTTCCGTTTTTCGCCAACTTTGTCTATGCGCGCAACAAAAAGGTACGACATGGGCCCAATATGGCGGCTTCCTGGGAAATGGACGGCGCCAGGGCATATCACCGCTGGTGGTTTGCCTAAGCACCTGGCCTGGCGTTACCGCTGGTAACGACTGCTGCATACTCCGCCCGCAAGCGGGGTATGCAGACAGCCGATAAAGCAATAAGCATGCGTTCGCAAGAACGGATGTCACTTTAGGGGGAAAGCGAAATGGGCGATATCGCGAATATAGTTTCGAAATGATTGGGCCTGGGGCTAATCACGCTACTGGTCATATCGATCATTATCTTCGGCGCGGTCGAACTGCTACCCGGAGACATCGCCCAGGCCGTTCTCGACCAGGGTGCAACCGAAGAGAATCTGGCCGCGATGCGCGAGCAACTGGGTCTCGATCGGGCCGCCCCGATCCGTTACTTCGAATGGCTGGCCAATGCCGTGACCGGGGACTTCGGCAAGTCGCTGGTGTCTCAAAAACCGGT
>JAAEPH010000114.1 GCA_024232855.1 Gammaproteobacteria bacterium | reverse complement strand
TGGCGACATGACGCCGGCCGTACGAATATCTCAGTCGAGCAGATTCCTGAGCCTCTGTGCCTGCAATGGAAGCGGCAACTTCCTCCGGTAATTCCGACGTTCCGCAAGTCACGGCTTCAGTTTGATCAGGGTTACGAGCCGATTGTTTTGGGCGACACCATGTACGTGGCGCTGCCGCACATCGACGCGGTTGTCGCTTATGCAGTCGAGACGGGGAACGAGAAGTGGCGATTTTACACCGCGGGTCCCGTGCGTTTGGCACCGGTTGCGTATCGCGACAAACTCTACTTTGGGTCGGATGACGGGCATCTGTACTGTTTGCGCGCGTCCGATGGCGACTTGCAGTGGAAGTTTCGAGTCGTTCCTTCCAATCGCAAGATCCTGGGCAATGGTCGATTGATTTCGGTTTGGCCGGTCCGCGGGGGACCGGTGCTGGCCGACGATACCGTCTATTTCGCAGCTGGAGTCTGGCCATTGGAAGGCGTGTTTGTCTACGCGCTCGACGCCCAATCTGGCGCGGTCAAATGGGTCAACGATCGTTGTGGAGCGTTGTATGGTAAGCAACCGCATGCGGGGGCCGAAGCTTTAGGAGGGCTCTCACCGCAAGGATACTTGTTGGTTCATGGAGATAAACTGCTCGTCCCCTGTGGTGCGGCGCGACCGGCCACTTTCGATCGCCACAGTGGTGAATTAATCGATTTCACTCTGCCGTCCGAAGGAAGCTTTCCCGGCGGCTGGTTTATGCAACTCGCCCCGGAAGTCGCACGCGATATTCGACGCGGCAAAATTGAGTTTGACAGTGTTGTCAATCGCGATTTGCATGAAGGTGGCTCGCGTACGGGCGAAGGAGTCGCCGGATCGAGGACTCAGGTCAGGCTGGGCGGAACACTGCTGAAGTATGCTGACGGAGTGCAGGGAGTTGATGGTGACATTCACAGCGTCGTTGCTGCCAATGGCCGACTGTTCGTCACCACTCGCGACGGTGCGATTTATTGTTTTGGCGATAGCGAAGTTTCACCGATCGTTCACACGGCCCAAACTGTCCGCAAGCCGAATCTCGATAAGAAACTGGCGTCAACCATTGCCCGCTTACGCACGCTAACCGGCGTTCGTGACGGTTACGCGCTCGTGCTCGGCACGCGTGATGGCCGGTTGGCGGAACAATTGGCTGCTGACACAAATCTGAATGTCATCGCATTAGCCCCCGCTGAATCGGATGCCGAGACAATACGACGACGAATCCTTGAACCTTCCCTGCCTGCAGGCCGGGTGTCGATCGTGGCGGGCAGGCTCGAAGAAGTCGCGTTTCCGCCGTACCTCGCCGATCTGATTGTGATCGAGGACAAGGATGCGACGGGGCTCAACACGAGCGCTGAATCTTTGCTGACGTTATATGATCGACTCAAACCGTACGGGGGCGTTGCTTGCCTTGCCGTAGAACCAACGCGAGACAAGGAAATTCATACGTGGCTCCGTGAAGCTGGGCATAGCGAAGCCCGGGTTGAACGAAACGGCGACTTGCTGCTCGTCCGCCGAACGGGCGCGTTACCCGGCGCTGTCGATTACACAAATGACTGGAAAGCGCCCGACGCCCGTGTGCGTGCGCCTTTGGGAATTTTATGGTTCGACGATTCTCTGGCACGCTTCAAACGGGCCCCGCAACCAATGATCGTAGGCG
>JAAEPH010000113.1 GCA_024232855.1 Gammaproteobacteria bacterium | reverse complement strand
TGCAACGCCATCGCCACCGCGAACACGGTCAGCGGCAGCCCGCGATTTTCGAATTCGCGTAACAGCCGCCAGACACCCGCGCGCGAGCCGTATTCGTAGATCGATTCCATGCTCATGTGGCGCGCCGGGTAGCTTTGCGCACCGATGATCTCCGACAGAAACTGCTCCGAGCCCGCATCGCCGTGCAGGACATTGCTTTCGCCGCCTTCCTCGTAGTTGAGCACGAACTGCAGTGCGATGCGTGCACCGCCGGGCCAGTCGGCGTGGGGTGGATGGGCGCCGTAGCCGATCATGTCGCGCGGGTAGCCGATCACTTTTCACTCCCCGCGCATTCCGGGCGTAACAGCGATGCCAGGTCGGTGTTCCGCGGTTCGGGTTTAAGCTGGATCTTGCTTTCGATGTGCAGCAGGTGCTGGTTCATGACGGCCACAGCGGTATCGGCGTCGCGTCGCGAAATCGCATCGACAATGGCCTCGTGCTCCTGGTTGCGGCAGCGATTCTCGTCGTCGGCGCCGAGGTGCGCGAGGATGACCAGCGGCGTTCGGCGGATGATATCGTTGAGGTATTCCTCGAGTACGCTGTTACCGGCCATGCGCGCCAGCTGGCGATGAAAGTCGACCGACAGCGCCAGCGCCTGCGCGGAATCGTCCCGCAGGTAGGCCTGTTGTTCGCGTTCGAGCATTTCGCCTAGCTGGGCGAGGTGCCGGTCGTCGACGTCGGTAATCAGGGTTTCGAGGATGGCCGATTCGATGACCCTTCGCGTTGCGAACAGGTCCCGTCCCTCCTTGAGCGACGGCCTGGCGACGGTGGCGCCACGGTTCGGCGTTTGCTCGACCAGCCGGGAATGCGCCAGCCGCGTCAACACCTTGCGGATCAGGCCGCGCTTGACACCGAACAGGTCCGCCAGTTGAACTTCCTTGAGCTTGGTTCCCGGCGCCAGGCGATGGTCGAGTACCGCCTGCTCGATCCGGCGTAACACGTCGTCTTCGCTGAATGCTGTGCCGGCCGGTATTTCGATTTGCGCTGACATTGTTATTTTTGATCGCCTGTCTGAAGTGCGCGTAGTTTAACACGATAACAAGATTGTTAACAATATTAAATCAAAGTGTTGACAATTCCTGTGATAAATGCGACTTTAGCGCCTCTGCTACTGGAGGGGTAGAGATGGGGAGACTGACTACACATGTTCTCGACACGGCACTCGGCCTGCCGGCTGCGGGGGTCGATGTCGTTCTTTACCGGGTCAACTCCGAGCGGCAGGAACTGGGTCGCGCCTGCACCAATGCCGATGGCCGCCTGGATAAGCCTGCCCTCGAGGGCGACGAACTGGTCGCCGGTGTATACGAGCTGGTATTCCAGGCGGGAGCCTATTTCCGCCGCCGGCAACACGATCTTGCCGAACCCCTGTTTGTCGACGAAGTCGTACTTCGTTTCGGCATCAGCGACCCCGCCCGGCATTATCATGTGCCCCTGCTGGTTTCACCTTTCGCCTACTCGACTTACCGAGGCTCCTAGTGACAGCGGTGCGCTTCATTCTGGACGGTGAGCGAATCGAAATCGAGGTAGCCGACCCGACCCGCACGTTGTTGCAATACCTGCGCGAGGATTTGCGCCGAGTCGGTAGCAAGGAGGGCTGCGCCGAGGGCGATTGCGGTGCCTGTACCGTGGTAATCGCGGAACCCGACGGCGACGCGCTGCGCTATCGCGCGGTCAACGCCTGTATCCAGTTTCTGCCGACCCTGGATGGTAAGGCCCTGTTTACCGTCGAGTCGCTGAAGGCAGCCGATGGCAGCCTGCACCCGGTGCAGCAAAGCATGGTCGACCATCACGGCTCGCAATGCGGCTTTTGCACGCCCGGATTCATCATGTCGATGCTTGCGCTGTACCATAACAACCCGGCGCCGACGCGTGCCGACATCGACGATGCGCTATCGGGCAACCTGTGCCGTTGTACCGGTTACCGGTCGATTGTCGACGCCTGCCGGCACATGTATACGGACTACGCGCGCGTCGAACTGGACGAGGTTGGCCTGATGGCAGAGCTGCGAGAACTCAGGCGCGATCGCGGTTTCAGTCTCGAACTCGAAGCGGCGCATTACCATGCGCCGGTCACGCTTGCCGAACTCGCCGAACTGTACCTCGAACATCCCGATGCGCAGATTCTGGCCGGCGGCACCGATGTCGGGCTGTGGGTCACCAAGCAGTTGCGCGAGTTGCCGGCCGTAATCTATCTTGGCAACGTAGCCGAACTAAGGCGCATAGGGGTCGGCGCGGAGGGAATCGAGATAGGCGCGGCCGTGACGCTGACCGATGCCTTCGATACGATCGTGCCGCACTATCCCGAATTCGGCGAGATGTTCCGCCGTTTTGCCTCGCTGCCGGTGCGCAACGCCGGTACCCTGGGCGGTAATGTCGCCAACGGCTCGCCGATCGGCGACTCGATGCCGGCGCTGATGGCGGTGGCGACCCGCGTCAGGTTGCGCCGTGGCGATCAGCAGCGCGAAATGGCGCTCGAAGACCTCTATCTCGACTACATGAAAAACGCGATGCAGGAGGGCGAATTCATCGAGGCGATTGTCATACCGCCGCGCGTTGACGCGCTGCTGCTGCGTTGCTACAAGCTCTGCAAGCGCTACGACCAGGATATCTCGGCGGTATGCGCGGCCTTCGCGCTGCGCCTCGATGGCGAGCGGGTTAGCGAAATCCGCATCGCGCTCGGAGGTATGGCCGCGATCCCGAAACGCGCGCCGCAGACCGAGCAATCGTTGCTCGGCAAGCACTGGGATGAATCGACGGTACGCACGGCGATGGACAGCTTGCGCAGGGAATTCACGCCGCTGTCCGACATGCGCGCGAGCGCCGGCTATCGCAGCCGTGCCACGGCCAACCTGCTGTACCGTTTTTACCTGGAAACCCGACCTGGGCAGGCGCTTGACAATACCGCGGTCAATGTCTTCGCGGTGACCGCCTGATGGAAGACCGGGCACGCCGGCAGCCTAGCCCGCATATCTCACCGATTTACGTCGCGAGGGCGTCGCAAAGACGCTGTGGCACGCCGCACGGACCAGAGGTTCGCGCTGGCGTAGTTTACCCTACGTTTAGCGAACCGGCGGGAGTACGGCGTACCACAGTGCGCTTTGTGGCGTCCGCAGCAGGAAATTGGTGAGATATGCGGGCTAAGGAAACCGCACCGGGACGGGCGATCCCGCACGAATCCGCGTCCCTGCACGTGGCCGGCGAGGCGACCTATGTCGATGACATCCCGGAGCTGGCGGGCACGCTGTACGTCGCGCTTGGCCTGAGTAGCGAGGCGCACGCGCGCATTCGGTCCATCGATCTCGAGGCGGTGCAAAACGCGCCCGGCGTGGTAGGTGTAATCACCGCGGCCGACATTCCCGGCGTAAACGACTGCGGCCCGATCATCCACGACGACCCGATTCTCGCCGATAGCGAGGTGCAGTTTGTCGGGCAGCCGATATTTGCGGTCGCGGCAAACTCTTACACCGCGGCGCGCAAGGCGGTGCGTCTCGCCGAGATCGACTACGAATCGCTGCCCGCGGTACTCGACGTCGCCACCGGCAGGCAACAGCAATCTTTTGTGATACCGCCGATGCATCTGCGCCGCGGCGACGCCGAACAGGCCTTGCAGTCATCGCCCTCACGTTCGCAGGGTGCATTCTCGATCGGCGGTCAGGAACAGTTTTACCTGGAGGGGCAGATATCGTACGTCGCGCCGAAAGAAGATGGCTGCTTTCACCTGTGGTGCTCGACCCAGCACCCGACCGAGATGCAGCAGGTCGTCGCGCACGCGCTCGGTATCGACTTCAACCAGGTGGTGGTCGAAATGCGCCGCATGGGCGGCGGCTTCGGCGGCAAGGAATCGCAGTCGGCGATTTTCGCCTGCATCGCCGCGGTGGTTGCCAGCAAACTTGGACGCCCGGTGAAACTGCGCCTCGACCGCGACGACGACATGACGATTACCGGCAAGCGTCACGGTTTCGAGTTTGCCTACGACGTCGGCTACGACGATGACGGGCAGATCCATGCGGCGCGTGTCGATATGGCAGCGCAAGCCGGGTTTTCCGCCGATCTGAGCGGACCGGTAGTCACGCGCGCGGTGTGCCACTTCGATAATGCCTACTATCTCGGCGATGTCGCCATCGACGCCTACAGCGTCAGGACCAATACCCAGTCGAATACCGCGTTTCGCGGCTTCGGTGGGCCGCAGGGCGCGATCGCGATCGAATACATCATCGACAATATCGCCCGGCAGCTGGGTAAGGATCCGCTGCAGGTACGCAAACTTAATTTTTACGGGAGGGATGAGCGCAACGTCACCCCCTACGGACAGACTGTCAGTGATAATGTCATCCACGAACTGGTGGACGAACTCGAAAGCAGCAGCGATTACAGCGCCCGCCGCAAAGCGGTGGCGGCGTTCAACCGCGACAACGAAGTGTTGCGCAAGGGTCTCGCGCTGACGCCGCTCAAGTTCGGCATCTCTTTCAACGTGGTACATTTCAACCAGGCCGGGGCGCTGGTGCATGTTTATACCGACGGCAGCGTGCTGGTCAACCACGGCGGCACCGAGATGGGGCAGGGCTTGCATACCAAGGTGTCGCAGGTTGTCGCGCTGGAGCTGGGCATCGATGTGCGGCGCGTGCGCGCCACCGCCAACGACACCAGCAAGGTGGCCAACACCTCGGCGACCGCGGCTTCCACCGGCAGCGACCTCAATGGCAAAGCCGCGCAGGACGCCGCGCGCCAGATCAGGAACCGCCTGATACGTTTCATCGCCGAAGAACACGGCGCCAACCTCGCCGATATCGAGTTTGCCGGCGATCGCGTCAGCTGGGGTAGCGGCGAGATCGCTTTCGACGAGCTGGTGGTGCAGGCTTACCAGAACCGTGTGCAGCTCTGGTCCGACGGGTTTTACAAGACACCCGGCCTCAGCTGGGATCGCGAAGCGATGCAGGGAAGCCCGTTTTATTACTTCTCATACGGCGCCGCGGTATCGGAGGTAGTGGTCGATACGCTAACCGGTGAATGGAAATTACTGCGCGCCGACATCCTGCACGATGCCGGTAACTCGATTAACCCGGTGATCGATATCGGCCAGATCGAAGGCGCCTTTATCCAGGGCATGGGCTGGCTCACCAGCGAAGAGTTGCGTTGGAACGAAGCCGGCCGGCTCATCACGCACGCGCCATCCACCTACAAGATTCCGACGATCACCGATTGCCCGCAAAAATTCAACACGCGGCTTTATCAGAACCATAACGTCGAAGACACCATACTGCGCTCCAAGGCGGTCGGCGAGCCGCCGCTGCTGCTGCCTTTCTCGGTATTCTTCGCGATTCGCGATGCCATCGCGAGCCTCGCCGACAATCGGATCAACCCGCCGCTGCGCGCGCCGGCCACGCCCGAAGCGATACTCGATGCGATCGATGCCCTGCGCGGTGAACACCAATGAGCGCGTGGCGGGATGCCGTCGCCGCGTTACAGCGTGAGAGGACCCCTGCGGTGCTGGTCAGCGTCGAGTCGATCGTGGGTTCGACGCCGCGCGAACCGGGCACAAAAATGATTGTTACCGCGGAGGAATTATACGGCACGATTGGCGGCGGTAATCTCGAATTCCAGGCCTGCCGAATCGCGCGCAACCAGCTTGAACTGGGCGCCGATGATGGCGTCCGACGGTTTCCGCTCGGCGCCGGGCTTGGACAGTGCTGTGGCGGACTGGTGAATCTGATGTTCGAAAAGCTGGGCGACGCCAGTGACTGGGATGGTATTTCGCGTGAACAGGATCACATCGAGCTTTACCTGTTTGGCGCGGGTCACGTCGGCCAGGCAGTGGTGCGAGCGTTGCGGGATTTACCGGTGAACATTCACTGGATCGACACCCGTGACGGCATCCTGCCCGAGGTTATGCGGCCCGGCGTCGATGCGATTTGCAGCGATACCCCGGAAGCCGAAGTCGACGCCGCCGCGGCCGGCAGTTACTTCCTGGTGATGACGCACGATCACGGCCTCGATCAGCGTCTGTGTGAACAGATCCTGAAGCGCGACGATTTCGATTATTTCGGCTTGATCGGATCGCAGTCCAAACGCCGTAATTTCGAAACGCGAATGCAGCGTCGCGGCGTGGCCCCGGGCCGCTTTGCCGGCATGACCTGCCCGATCGGTATCGACGGAATCAACAGCAAGCATCCGGCGCAGATCGCGATTTCGGTTGCCGCCGAAATTCTGCAGGTATACGATCGGTCCCAAGCCGGCGGGCTGACCAGTAATAAAACTCCTTATGAGATGGGGGCGAGATCATGACATCCGCAACGGATGACGGCGCAGAGCTGCGACTGGAACTTCACGGAATTACCAAGGTATATCCGTCGGTAGTCGCCAACGACGATGTATCACTGTCGGTGAAGCGTGGTGAAATTCACGCCGTGCTGGGTGAAAACGGCGCCGGGAAATCAACCCTGATGAAAATGATTTACGGGGTCACCAGACCGGATGCCGGTGAAATGAAATGGGAAGGCGAGGCCGTGCAGGTCGAGAATCCGGCGCATGCCAGGAGTCTCGGTATCGGCATGGTTTTCCAGCATTTTTCGCTGTTCGAGACTCTGAACGTCGTGGAAAACGTGGCCTTGTCGCTCCCCGGCAACCCCGACCTGGACGAATTGGCGGTGCAAATCACCGAAGTCTCGAACCGCTACGGCTTGCCGGTCGACCCTCAGCGCCTGGTACACGCGTTGTCGGTCGGCGAACGCCAGCGGGTCGAGATCGTTCGCTGCCTGCTGCAGAATCCGAAGTTGCTGATCATGGACGAGCCAACCTCGGTGCTGACCCCGCAGGCGGTACGCAAACTCTTCGACACCCTGCGCCAGCTTGCCGAAGAGGGCTGCAGCATTCTCTATATCAGTCACAAGCTCGACGAAATCCAGGAGTTGTGTCATTTCGCAACGGTGTTGCGCGACGGCAAGGTTACCGGGGATTGTATTCCTTCCGAGGAAACCCCGAAATCGATGGCGAGCCTGATGATCGGCAAGGAATTACCGGTGCCCGAGCACAACGCGCCCGTCGAACTGGGGGA
>JAAEPH010000112.1 GCA_024232855.1 Gammaproteobacteria bacterium | reverse complement strand
TCGCGCCACCCGAGTCGAGCGGATCGTCGACGTAAAGCCCCTCGACCTCGATTATCTGGTCTATGATTTCGTCTTTAATACTCATTCAAGTTTAGACCTGTACCGCGCGCCTATGGCCGCTTTAAACTTTTTTAGGGTCGGAAAAGCCGAATGTATATCAGGATTCTCATAAATGATTTCGGCCAGGGAAACTATCGCTAGTCTAGTGTCCCTCAACTTCGCTGCATCGGTATCTTTCTCGCGCTCCCTGATATCACTTTGGTTAACTGCGTTTAGTTCAGCGTCAGTGGGTTGTGCTCTGCTATCAGTCCACTCAGTGACCTCATCACCACGGGTGCGACACTGAGGCTCAGGGACAAGATAATTAATTTTCTGCCATAACGAACTCATGCCTTGTACTCCTTGATACTGATGGACGAGGTTCCGCGACCTCCGCCAGTCTGCGATGTGGCCGAGCCGTTAAATGTTGTCGTCCCTGCAACATTAGCCCCTAACCGAAGGCGGAAAGTTTGTGATGCTGTGCTACCAGCCACCATAACGTGCCGTAGAGTAACACCACCAGGTGCCTTGTAGCCACCCGCAGCGTCTACCGAAACCGAGGCCAGTGCATCCCCAATCGCGTCTTGGTGCAAGTGCATCGTGATAATCGGATCGGTCCCCGAATTACCCATCCTCGATATACGGACATCGATCTCTAATATGTTATCGACACTATCAGCAGTATGAGCTAGAGCCATATACTCGTTGCCCTCGGTTATATGCGCGATGGAGTTATCGAGCGGCGTGGTGGTAGTGCCCGTGGCGACTGTACCATCAGCCACAAACGACCGCTTAACCATTATACCTGTGGGCACGTCTAGCAAGAATTGAGCGCCGTCATAAACTGCCTCATGGACGCGGGTCACGACTAATTCGTTACCTATTAACGCCACGCCTGTACGCCCCGAAAAAATATTTTTAACACCAAGCCCCCCAACGTCAACAGTAGACGCGCCTGTATTTACGCTGCCTGGGGTGAATCGGATTTTCATGCCGTCAAAATAGGACGCCGGGGCCTGCATGTTGCCACGGGTGGCTAAAACGTAAGCATCCGCCGACCCGACCTCGTCATAGCTAACGGCCCGGCCGGCTGCAATCTCGACTATCGATTGTAGGTATTGCGACGCGCCGACCTGATCGGGCGAACCGCTCGGCACGATCCCGGAAGCCTTTAGTAGCGCTTGTTGCTGCCCGAAAATATCATTTAATAGCGCG
>JAAEPH010000111.1 GCA_024232855.1 Gammaproteobacteria bacterium | reverse complement strand
GCCTTAGCAATGACTATGCCATAACGGCAAGATTCAATCTATCAGAGAGCAGACAGGTGCTTTGTAGGGCTAGGCTTACGCTCTGCACATGCAGGCTAGTGCTTTGGTTCATTTGTCGCTATCAACCGTATTTCCCTACAAGTAATCCCGTCACTCGTAGCCCTAAAACGCGCGATTTTAAATCCAAATTTGTGTAATTTTTGTGTAAGTTGCTCAAAAAAAAGACCTGCAAATTCTGCAAGCCTTTGATTTTACTACTTATTGGATGGCGTCCCCAAGGGGATTCGAACCCCTGTTACCGCCGTGAAAGGGCGGTGTCCTAGGCCGACTAGACGATGGGGACACTAGGATTTTCCAGGTAAATCTGGTGGAGCCAGGCGGGATCGAACCGCCGACCTCAACACTGCCAGTGTTGCGCTCTCCCAGCTGAGCTATGGCCCCTTGCGAGAGAGCGCGTACTTTAATCAAGCGCCTAAATGCTGTCAAGCGATATGGCCTGGAAAAACATGGGTTTAGCCGGGTTTCGCAAACCCTTCGCTAACCGACTGTAACACCACGTGGTCTACCCGTATAACCGCTTCGCCCGGCACTCGGCCAGTTGTGGTGATACGCAAGTGTACCCGGTAGTTGCGATGATTCAGGCAAATTTCAGCCGGCGCCTCCAAAATGTCGCAAGTTTCGTTGCCGGGGAAAGAACAGATTCTTGTTTTTGCGTTTCTAAAAGTGATAATTCCGTTTAAAATCAACAAATTCGACTATATTGTTGAATATACTTATAGTTTTGTATTATTTGCTGCATATAATGGCCGCTCAAGATAGCGGAAATCGTAAAGGAACAGAGGTTTGACACCGGAATTGATATTCAGGATTCTCGGCGATCGCTGGCTGAGAACAATAGCACTGTTGCTGATTCTGAGCGCGCTTGCGCACCAGATTTCGCTCGTGGTGTGGCAATTTGTTCCCGTGCCGGAACAGGCCAACAGCCTACCGTCCGCGGCGGTAGCACCGCTCGTCGGCACTGGCGATTCGGGCGCAAACTTTCAGCAGCAGGCCAGGGCTATCGGGCGCGCCTTCCTGTTCGGTAAGGCGGTGGTCGAGAAGAAGGTCGAAGTTGTCGTCGAGGCCCCGCAAACCCAGCTCAACTACAAGTTACGCGGGGTATATTTTTCGCCTGACGAAAGCCTGTCATCCGCCATAGTCGAGACCCGTCCCAATGACAGCCGGCACTTTCTGCTCGGCGATGAACTCGCCGATAAAATCATCCTGGCGCAAATCGAAGCGGATCATATCCTGATCGACCGCTACGGCAAGCTTGAACGACTCGATCTGCAAAAACCGGAAGCGATACGCGGCCAGATCAGCAGTGCGGGGATCACGGGTCCCGGCGCTAACCAGGCGGCGTTGTTGCGCAGTTACAAGCGACGTTACACCAGCAATCCAATGGCGCTGGCGACACGTTTCCAGGCGATACCGGTGCAGCAGGACGGGCAGAATATCGGCTTCAAGCTGAAGGCGTTGCGCGGTGAAAGCCTGTTGAAGAAACTCAACTTTGAACCCGACGACGTATTTACCGCGGTTAACGGGGTCGCACTGAAAAATCCCTTTGAGGCGCTCGATGCGCTAAAATCACTCACTACCGCAAACAGCATATCGGTTACCTTTTCTCGCAACGGTGCCGAGCAAACGGCTGATTTCCGGCTTTAGAAACTGACTATGGAAAGTTACCACACACGATTTAATGTCATTTTGCCTAATTCATTGGCTACCGCATCGGCTACCACTAGCGGCCATTGTGTGAATCAACCTGTGATGACGTCTAAAGTAGTAACTGGGTCGACCCAATGAAAATAATTAAATACCTTTTGCTCTTCGTTAGCCTGGTGTTCTGCAGTAACCAGGTGGCGGCCGAGGAAGTTACGCTGAATTTCAGCGACGCCGACCTGGTGGCGGTGATCAACAGCGTATCGCAGATAACCGGCAAGAATTTTATCATCGACCCGCGCGTCAAAGGCAAGGTGACGGTGGTTTCGTCGAAGCCGTTGAATCAAGAAGAAGTCTATAACGTATTCCTTTCGGTCCTGCAGGTGCACGGTTTTGCCACCGTGCCCAGCGAGAACGCTATCAAGATCATTCCCGACGCTACCGCGAAACAGAGTTCGGCGCCCATTAGTGCGGCTAGCCGCAACCCCGGGGATCAACTGATCACGCGTGTTCTGTCGATCGAATACATTAACGCGGCACAGCTGGTGCCGGTCCTGCGCCCGTTGGTAGCGCAGCAAGGGCATCTCGCGGCTTATCCGACCACCAACGTGCTGATTATTTCCGACCGTGCATCGAATATTCTGCGCATCGATCGCATCATTGCCCAAATGGACAAGGAGATCGATTCCGACATCGAAATCATAAAACTCAAACATGCTTTCGCCGCCGAAGTGGTGCGCCTTTTGACGGGCCTCAACCTCGCTGCGCCGGGGCAGAAGGCCGCGACCAGGGGTGGCATCAAGATCACGGCCGATGAACGCACCAACAGCATATTACTGATCGGCGAGCGCACCGAACGGCTCAAGTACCGGGCCATCATCGCCGACCTCGATTCTCCGGTTGAGTCCAGCGGCAATATACACGTTGTTTATTTGCGCTACGCCGATGCCAAGAATATCGCAACCATTCTCAGCAGCGTCGGTCAGGAAGCCATCAAGGCGGAAGCCATGAACGTCGGCGCTGGTGGTTTTGCTGCCGGTGGCGGTGAAACCGTCACCGTGCAGGCGGACGAAGAATCGAACGCGCTTGTCATTAGCGCCCCGGCCTCGATTTTTCCGTCGATGCGCCTGATCATTCAGCAACTGGATATACCGCGCGCGCAGGTGCACATCGAAGCGATTATCGCTGAAGTATCCACCGATACCCACCAGGAAATCGGTGTGCAATGGGCAGCTTTCGATGAGGGTTCAATTGCGGCAATTACTCGCTTCCCCGAAGAGCCTTCAATTCTAGATGTCATCGAGGGCCGAACTATACCCACCGGAGCAAACCTGGCTATGGGCGTCATCTCCGATAGCGGCCTCAGTTTCGTGACGCTGATTCGGGCGCTCACCGGCGATGCTGACACCAACCTGTTGTCGACGCCGTCGATCGTAACGCTCGACAACCAGGAAGCCGAGATCATCGTCGGTCAAAACGTGCCGTTCATTGTCGGCGAAACCACCAGTTCGGCTTCGGATACGGAAAATCCGTTTCGAACCCTCGAACGCCACGATGTCGGCATCACCCTGAAGGTCAAGCCGCAGATCAACGAAGGCAATGAGATTACTCTGAAAATTGAACAGGAAGTCTCCTCGGTTGCCCCCAGTTCCGTCGCCGCCTCCGATCTCGTCACCAACAAACGCTCGATTCACACCACCGTGCAGCTCGCGGATACCCAAATGCTGGTGCTCGGCGGTTTGATGGATGAACAGTTAATAGACGAGCAGCAGAAAGTACCGTTTTTTGGGGATATTCCCGGGTTAGGCGTGCTGTTTCGTTCCACGAGTACCCAAAAGATCAAGCGTAACCTGATGGTGTTTATTCGCGCGACCATCATCAAGGATGGCGCCAAGGCGCAAATATTGAGTCAGAACAAGTACAACTTTATCCGTGACATTCAAGTTGATTTCCGCGAAGGTCGCGGGCCGGTGCTCATGCCCTATGAGTCCTCTCCGGTGCTCGGGCCCTACGAGAAGGACCTAGAATAACCTACAAGCTTTTAAGCCGTGCGCGCTAGACCTGAACGCGCGCTGAGGTTAGGTTTTGTTTTGCAACTATTTGCATGGAGCACTAGCCTGCATATCTCACCACAATCCGTTGCGAGGACGTCGAGAAGCCGCTGTGGCGGGGCGCACGGACCAGAGGCCGGCGCTGGGGCGTAGTTAAGCCGGCCGGCGGGAGTACGCCCCGCCACAGCGAGCTTATCGGTGCCCGCAGTAGGAGGGTGGTGAGATATGCAGGTTAGAACTTAACCCCCTGAAACTCAGGTACTGACAAGGAGTGTCAAAATGACTAGAAAAATTGCCCGGATGGGCCTTATCTGTTCATTCGTTTTATCTGTTAACACTGGCTTTGCATCGTCTGTCAGCGATTTGCTGATCACCGAGGTGATGGCCAATCCGGCCGCGCTTTCGGATACGCGCGGAGAATGGTTCGAGTTGCACAACCCGACCGACCGGGAAATCAACTTGCGCGGCTTCAGTATTGGCGATGATGGCGTCAAACGTCACAGCTTCGACACCGATCTGTTGATTATGCCGGGTGAATTTCTGACGCTGGCGCGCAGCTCGAACCCGGGCTTTATTGTGGATTACGTGTATGACAATTTCACACTGGCGAATAGCGGCGACGAGATCGTGCTGCGCGATGGCTTGTTTGAATTGCTGCGGCTCGACTACGGCTCGGGGTTTGCCGTGGCCGGGCATTCAAGGGAACTGCTGCAATTGCCCATGCTGGCGTCAAACTACGGCCTGACGCTGGCCTCGCTGAGCTACGGATCAGGCGATATCGGCACTCCGGGTGCCGCGGGCGGCGCGCTACCGCCACCATCAGCGATACCATTACCAGCCGCCGCCTGGCTCTTTATCAGCGGCATTCTCGCCGTACTGTCACCGAGTGCATTTTCACGATTCACCCGTAATGTAGTCCCTACACCACCTAATGTCATCCCTGCGAACCCTAACATCAACCGTGTGCCGCTGAACGTCATCGCTGTGCCCACCATTGTCATCCCTGCGCAAGCAGGGCGGTCCGACGCATCGGTCTCACAACGCCTTCTCCCAACCATTCCCAACTCGCTCAATTTCTTCCGTTTCAACAGGAGCCACCAATCATGAACGAGCGCCATTACACCTATATCCTCGCCAGCAAACGCAACGGCGCGCTATACGTCGGTGTGACCACAAACCTGGTCGAAACCGTGCTCGATCATAAATGCAACATGATTGTCGGCATCACCAGCCAGTATGCGATTCACCAACTGGTCTTTTTCGAGCGCCACAAGGATGCCGGATCGGCGCTTCTACGTGAACAGGCGATCAGGCAAATGCACCGCATCTGGAAGCTCGACCTGATCGAGCAAAACAATCCCGACTGGCGTGACCTCTACGCCGAAATCACCGACTCCGCCGTCCTCCCGGAACCCTGCCATCCAGCCGCCTGACCCACAACGTCACTATGCCGTCCCAGTCCCGTCTGTCATCCCGGCTCTCTCTGTCATCCCAGCAAAGGCTGGGATCCAGTCTGGGCTCTGGCCTGCGCCGGAATGACAGGGTCTAGCCAACTCGAAGCCTGATCACCGGACGTCAACACAAATGAACAAAACCTACTACGTCTACATCCTCGCAAGCAAAAGAAACGGCACACTCTACACGGGCGTAACCTCCAACCTGATCAACCGGGTGTACCAACACAAATCCGACCTGGTTGAACCTTTCACAAAGAAGTACCAGGTGCATCGGTTGATTTATTTTGAACAGCACCTGGATATCCATGAAGCATTACGTCGCGAGAAACAGATAAAAACATGGCAAAGGAAATGGAAGCTGAACTTCATTGAGAAAAGTAACCCTGACTGGAATGACCTATACCCTGAAATTACTGGATTCCGGTCTGCGCCGGAATGACAAATTTTTCGCCACCTATTTATAGGATTCAACCAAAGCCCCGAATAACCCCGCCAATCTCTGTGACCCCTGCACCCCAGCGCCTCCGCGAGAACCTCTTAACCCCCATTAGATGTGACGGCCATCGTTGGGAGTAATGCGGTGTCTGTGCTAGCTTACTGTGCATATCAAGAATTCCTGGAATCGGGTTTGAAAACAGTCATCATCACCGGCGGCGCGGGCTTTATCGGCTCCGCGGTCATCCGTTATCTGATCGAGCAGCGCGACTACCGCGTCGTCAATTTCGACAAGCTGACCTATGCCGGCAATCTCGAATCGCTGGTAACGGTCGCCGATCACCCCAACTACCACTTCGAACGCGGTGATATCTGCGATCACGTGGCAGTGAGGAAGCTGTTCAACGAGTACCAGCCCGAGGCGATCATGCACCTCGCGGCCGAGTCGCACGTCGATCGCTCCATCGATGGCCCGGCCGAATTCATCAACACCAACATCGTCGGCACCAGCGTCCTGCTCGAGGCCGCGCGCTACTACTGGAGTGGGCTCGATGACAAGGACGCCTTTCGCTTTCATCACGTATCGACCGACGAAGTCTTCGGCACCCTTGGCGCGACCGGGTTGTTCCACGAACAAAGCCCGTATCAGCCCAGTTCCCCGTACTCGGCCAGCAAGGCCTCGTCGGATCACCTGGTGCGCGCCTGGCACGAAACCTATGGCCTGCCGGTGGTGATCACCAATTGCTCGAACAACTATGGCCCCTACCAGTTTCCGGAAAAGTTGATTCCATTGATTATCTTGAATGCGCTCGACGGCAAGCCGTTGCCGGTCTACGGCAAGGGCGAACAGATCCGCGACTGGCTATATGTCGACGACCACGCACGCGCACTTACGCTTGTGATGGAGGAGGGCAGTCTTGGCGAAACATGCAACATCGGCGGGCACAACGAAATGATGAACATCGACGTGGTCAAAACCGTTTGCCGCCTGCTGGACGAAAGGGTTGCCGAACATCCACAGGGGGTATCCGAGTTCGCGGAACTGATTCATTTTGTCGCCGACCGGCCAGGACACGACCAACGCTACGCGATCGATGCGAGCAAGATAAACAACGACCTTGGCTGGAAACCCCGGGAGACATTCGAAACCGGGCTGGCAAAAACTATCGACTGGTACCTGGGCAATCAACAATGGTGTGACCACGTGCGCGACGGCAGTTACCAGGGCGAGCGTCTCGGACTCGCGTCCGGAGAGTAGCATGAAAGGTATTATTCTTGCCGGCGGCTCCGGCACACGCCTGAACCCGATCACATTGTGTATTTCCAAGCAGTTGATCCCGGTTTATGACAAACCCATGGTTTATTACCCGCTGAGCACGCTGATGCTGGTCGGTATCACCGAAATATTGCTGATTTCAACCCCGCAGGACACGCCGCGATTCGAGCAGCTGCTCGGCAATGGCAGCCAATGGGGCTTGCAACTGAGCTATGCCGTGCAACCCAGCCCCGACGGCCTGGCGCAAGCCTTCTTGATTGGCGAAGAGTTTATCGATGGCGACGCCTGTGCGCTGGTGCTCGGCGATAACATTTTCTTCGGACATGACCTTGCCAGTTCACTGAAGCAGGGCGCCAGCAATCCGCAGGGCGCGACCGTGTTCGCCTACCCGGTGACCGATCCCGAGCGTTACGGCGTGGTCGAGTTCGACGATGCCGGCCATGCCATCAGCCTCGAGGAAAAACCGCAGAAGCCGAAATCACGTTACGCCGTAACCGGGCTTTACTTTTACGATTCGAACATTGTCGATGTCGCCAAGTCGATCAAACCCTCGGCACGTGGCGAGCTCGAGATCACCGACGTCAACAAGCGCTACCTCGAGCAGGGCAAACTGAACGTGGTTAACATGGGGCGCGGCACGGCGTGGCTCGATACCGGCACGCATGAATCTCTGCTGGAAGCCTCAAGCTTCATTGAGACGCTTGAGAAACGCCAGGGATTGAAGATATCCTGCCCCGAGGAAATTGCCTGGCGCAAGGGGCTTATCGACAAGGATCAACTGATTGCGCTGGCGAAGCCGCTGATGAAAAGCGGATACGGCGAGTACCTGATGCAAATCCTCGATGAACGCATATTCTGAACCCGTTCCCGTCATCCCGGCGAAAGCCGGGATCCAGCAAGGACGCCGCGATCCAAAACTCCTGAAATGAACATAATCGAGACCCCCATCCCCGAAGTAAAAGTCATCGAACCGAAAGTATTCGGTGACGCCCGCGGTTTTTTCTACGAGAGTTACAGCAGTCAACGCTTTAACGAGGCCATCGGCACCGATGTCGAATTCGTCCAGGACAATCACTCCAGGTCCGGGCAAGGCGTGTTACGCGGTTTGCACTATCAGATACAGCAACCACAGGGAAAACTGGTGCGTGTTGTCCGCGGCGAGGTGTTCGACGTGGCGGTCGATATTCGCAAATCGTCGGCGACCTTCGGGCAATGGGTCGGGTATGTACTGTCGGCCGATAACTATCGACAAATGTGGGTGCCCGCCGGCTTCGCGCATGGTTTCCTGGTACTCGCCGACGATACCGAGTTTCTCTACAAGACGACCGACTACTACGCACCTGAACACGAACGCACCATCCAGTGGGACGATGCCGATCTCGCCATCGACTGGCCCATCGACGGCTTCGAGCCTCGCCTTTTGGAAAAAGACCGGGTCGGCACGCCGTTTGCCGATGCCGAGCTTTTTACCTAGATGCCCGGTTCGATCCTGATAGCCGGCGCTGGCGGACAGGTAGGCCACGAACTCGCCACCGCGGACAGTCCGCATCAGTTAATAGCATTACCCCGCTCGCAGCTCGATATCAGCGATTCGTCCCAGTTAGGCGCAGTAATTGACAAGCATAGCCCCGATATCGTCATCAATGCCGCGGCCTATACCCAGGTCGACCGCGCCGAGGAGGATCGGGATAATGCGTTCACCATCAATCGCGACGGTGTAGCCAATCTTGCCCGTGCCTGCGAGCAGGCCGGTATTCCATTGCTCCACATTTCGACCGACTATGTCTTCAGCGGCGATGAAACCGGGGCTTACCGCGAGGATGACGAGATTGCGCCGCGCAGCGTGTATGGCGCCAGCAAGGCGGCGGGCGAGGTGGAACTCCGTTTAGCACTGGAACGCCATATAAACCTGCGCACCAGCTGGGTGTTTTCGGCGACCGGCGGCAATTTCGTGAAAACCATGCTGCGCCTCGGCAACGAGCGTGACGAGCTCGGCATCATCGACGATCAGCACGGCTGCCCAACATCGGCGCGTAGTATCGCCGGGGTTCTGTTGTCGATTGCGGATAGCTACTTGCGTGGCGACGATATTGAATGGGGTACCTATCATTTTTGCAGTCAGCCCGAAACAACCTGGTGTGGATTTGCCCGTGAGATTTTCCGGCTGGCAGATGGCTATCAAAACTTGCGGATAAGGGCGATCCCAACCAGCGAGTATCCCACGCCTGCGGCAAGACCCATGAATTCGGTCCTGGATTGCGGCAAGCTCAAAGCAAGCTTCGGATATTCACAACCCGGATGGGTTGATGAACTCCGGCTGGTGTTGGAAGAATTGCGTATTTTCGGATGACGGAGAAAAGTGGCCTCAAGCAAAAAATCTTCAGCCATTCCGAGGCGTCGGACCGCCGCTCAAGCGGGAATTTATAAAACTACTATATGGTCGTACAAGATACCCTCTTTTGCGGGTATGACGGGCTTAACTAAGTGCTATTCCCGGTCTGAAGTGTCTTTTTAGTTTTTGCGATTTGGTCAGGCGCGGGTGCTGCGCGACAGGCCGATAAAGCCGAGGAGGGCGGTGCCGAATAACCAGAATGCTGCCGGAACCGGAACCGGTACCGCTGAAACAGTGCCGTAAATAGCGACGTGCGAAATCGATCCGTCGCCTCGACGGCTGGCGAGGGAATCGTCCCCACCCCAGAAATTTTGCAATATCAGGGCTTCCGTAGCGTCCCATCCCATCAGGGCGAGGTCGAACAGGTAGGCTGCGGGGCTATGGTCATCGTCTTTGACCAATAGAAAGCAATCAGCGGAGCAATCGACACTGGGGCCGAAACCATAGTTGATGGTGGCACCAGTGTAGCCATCCTCAGTATCTGATGTTTGAACCTAAAATCCTCAGTTGAATCTACTGCGGTCGTCTACTGCACTGAATCTCATGCATTTTTTCATTATTTTAAGCTCACCCGTAGCGGTGATTACGCGATCGCCTAAAATAACGAAAGAAATACCTGATATTCAGCACATTAGACGCCCTCGCTACGATTCAACTGAGGATTTTAGGTTGAAATGTAAAACTAGCCCGGAGAATTCATAAATATGCGCAAAGATCGCGCAGTATATTGATTTCACAAGGAAATATCCGAAGAAGTCTCGTATCGGTGATTACGAGCGACTGAGGATATATTTCTTGTGGAATCAATAGACAAGCGAGATTG